>CAZZCK010000016.1:0-33614 GCA_964652475.1 uncultured Azospirillum sp. | reverse complement strand
GTTGATAATCGCGCATGGCTGGGTTAGAGATGCCGCCATGCGTTTTCTTATACCCCTCTTTTTGCTGGCGATGATGCCGATGATGGCGCTGGCGGATCCGTTTGCCAAAGCGGGTACGGCTGAGAGTTCCCTCGCGCGTGAGGCGAGCGCGCAAAGCAATAAAAACCCTACGGATGATCTGGCGCGCGAAGCGATACGTATTGCCGCGCGCACGCCGGTGGTGATCCGCAAATCCTTCACCTTGCCATCACCGCCGCGTGCGGTGATCGATATGGCGCGCATCGAGGCGGCGGGCCTGACCATTCCCCAACGCTTCGAGGGGCCGCTGGTGAAGGCGGTGCGCTTTGGCCAGTTCGATGCAACCACCTCGCGCCTGGTGCTTGACCTTCACGCGCCGGCGACCATCGAAACCGTGAGCAACGGAGCGACGCTCGTGATTGCGCTGCGTGCGACGAAGCCCGAAGATCGCGCGGCAGCGGCAGTGAAAGAAAAACCCAAACCGCTGATCATGATCGATCCCGGTCATGGCGGGCAAGACCCGGGCGCAATTGGCCGCCACGGCACGCGCGAGAAGGAGGTGACGCTCAATTATGCGCGCGAGTTGGCCCGTGCGTTAGCCGCGAGCGGCCGCTACCGCGCGGCGTTGACGCGTGAGGATGACCGCTTTATCCCCCTGCCCGAGCGGGTGGCGCTCGCGCGTAAGAAAAAAGCCGATATGTTTATTTCGCTGCATGCCGATTCGAACCCCAAACCCGAGGCGCAGGGCTTATCGATCTATACCTTGTCGGAAACCGCGTCCGATGATGAGGCGGCAGCCTTGGCCGAGCATGAAAACAAGGCGGATATTATCCCGGGCATCGATTTGAATGGCGCGGATGCGGATGTGGCGAGTATTCTGATCGACCTCACCCAGCGCGAAACCATGAACAAATCTGCCATCTTTGCCGATGCGGTGGTGGCCAGCCTCCATGGCCGAGTCAATAAATTGCCAAAAACTCACCGCTTTGCCGGGTTTCGCGTTCTCAAAGCGCCGGATATTCCCTCGATTCTGATCGAGCTTGGGTTTTTATCGAACGAAGCGGATGAGCGCTTGCTGCTTACTCCAGAATATCGCGAGCAGGTGGTCGCCTCCATCGTCAAGGGCATTGACCGGTTTTATGCAGCAGAGTAGCACTCGTTGCCTTGCCCATTCACGAGCCACGCCATGACCGCTCCACTCCCCACACCTGACCCAAGCCCGCTGCCGCGCGCACGCCGCTGGTGGCAGCGCGACCCGCGCGCGCCACGGTTTGTGCGCGTGCTGCAATGGCTCATTGGTGGGGTAATGGTTGCCCTGGTGCTCGGCCTGATTGTCATTGCGCTGGTGGTGCAGCATTACAGCGCGAGCCTTCCATCCACCGATCAGCTCGCCAATTATAACCCGGCGGTGGTGACGCGGCTTTATGCCGCCGATGGCAAGTTGATGGCGGAATACGCCAAGGAAAAACGCTTTTTCCTTCCGCTTTCGGCGATTCCGCTGCGCGTTCAGCAGGCGTTTATTTCGGCGGAGGATAAGAATTTTTACTCGCACCAGGGTGTCGATTTCATGGGCACGGCGCGGGCGATTCGTAACAATATTTTCAATATCGGCAAAGGCCATTCGCTGGCCGGTGGCTCGACGATTACGCAGCAGGTGGTCAAAAACTTTTTGCTCAGCTCCGAAAAATCTTTCGAGCGTAAAATCAAGGAGGCCATTCTCGCCTACCGCATCAGCAACAGCTACTCGAAAGAGAAAATCCTCGAGCTCTACCTCAATGAAATTTACCTCGGCCAAGGCACGTATGGCGTGGCGGCGGCGAGCGTCAATTATTTCGATAAATCGCTCGATCAGCTCTCGGTCGAGGAGGCGGCGTTTCTGGCGGCATTGCCCAAGGCTCCCGCCTATTTCGACCCGGCGAAGAATTACGCGCGTGCGTTCGAGCGGCGCAATTATGTGATCGCGCGCTTGCGCGAGGACGGACATATTGATCGCACCGAGGAGGCGCGGGCTCGGGCCGCGCCCATCAACACGCGCAAGCGTGATAAGGACGAGGTTGCCCATGCCGATTTTTTTGCCGAAGAGGTACGCCGGGCGCTTGCCGGCATGTATGGCAGCAATGTGCTGTATGAGGGCGGGTTGTTTGTCAAAACAACGCTCAACACCGACTATCAGGCCGCGACCGACCGTGCATTGCGCCACGCGTTGATGACGTACGACCAGCGCCATGGCTATCGCGGCCCGGTCGCGACGCTCAAGAACGAGGAGGGCGACTGGCCCGAGGCGCTGGCGCGGTTGGTGCGCGAGAAATCCATCCCACTTTACGATGCGCAAACCTTGGCGGTGGTCGATAAGGTGACGCCGAATTTGCAGCTGGTCACCCTTGCAGGCACCATCGGCAGCATCCTGCCCGAGGGGATGGCCTGGGCCAAGCCAAAATTCACGGTGGGGGATGTGCTGCTGGTCGAGCCGATCGATACGAGCAAGGGCAGCTACCGGTTGCTGCAGATTCCGCAAGTGAACGGCGCGATGGTGGTGATGGACCCGCATAGCGGCAAGGTGCTGGCGATGAGCGGTGGGTACGCCTATGGCGGCTCGGAGTTTAACCGTGCGACGCAGGCGAAGCGCCAGCCCGGATCGGTGTTTAAGCCGTTTGTCTATATGAGTGCGCTTGAAAGCGGCTTTTCGCCCACCTCGGTGATTCTCGACGGCCCGGTATCGCTGCCGCAAGGGCCGGGCTTACCGATGTGGACCCCCAAAAACTACGAGGGCGATTACATGGGCCCGGTGACGTTTCGTACCGCGCTCGAGCGCTCGCGCAACGCAGTGACAGTGCGTCTGGCAGCGATGATCGGCATCAAACGCGTGAAGCGTGTCGCCAAGCGGGTGGGGTTGTATGAGGATGATGCGCCCGAGAATTACTCGATGGTGCTCGGTGCAAAAGAAACGACGTTGCTGAAGCTGGTGAATGGCTACAGCATGATCGCCAATGGTGGGCGCCGCGTGGCACCGTGGTTTATCGAGCGTATCGATGATCGCAATGGCGCGACCTTATTTCGCCGCGATACGCGTAGCTGCGAGGTTTGTATCGTGCCGCCGGATAATGGCGTGAACCCACCCGCGCCTACCATCAATGACGAGCGCGAGCGGGTGATCGACCCGCGCGTGGCCTATCAGATTACCTCGATTCTGCGCGGCGCGGTCGAGCGCGGCACCGGCACGGCGGCCAAAGTGCTGGGTCGCCCGGTGGCGGGTAAAACCGGCACCACCAACGAGTCGCGCGATACCTGGTTTATCGGCTACACGCCGGATTTGGTAGTGGGCACCTATGTCGGTTATGATACTCCGCGTTCGCTTGGTGAAAAGGAAACCGGTGGCCGCGTCGCGATTCAAGGCTTCATCAAATTTTTCCAACTGGCAGGCGATACGATCCCCATCACGGAGTTTCGCCCACCGCCGGGCATCCGCGAAGTGGCGATCAGTCGCAGCACCGGCCAACCACTTTACGATGGTGCCGGCGGGCAAGAAGGCGGCAGCGTGATCCGCGAGGCATTCCTCACTGGCGGCCCCATCTTCAAACCGTTCAACGAATTGCAAGAAGAGCTGAAAGAACCAGGGACGCGCCGTGATCCGATTGCTGCACCAGAAGATTTAGGCAATGCTGGGGCGGATGGTGGCTTCACCCAACCGGGCCCGGGCGAGCTTGCGCCCTATCAGCGCCCGATCGAGCCGGATGGGTTTGACCCCAATACAATCAGCGATGCCGAAACGGGAACGGGTGGGTTGTATTAAGCAGTGATTGGTGGGTGGTGTGTAGTGAGTGGTTGATTTTTGTTTCGTCATTCACTACCCACCACTCACCACTCACCACTCACGTGAAGCTCATGCGCGCCGAAATCATCACCCTGAAAGATCAATTCGCTGCCTCGCAAGCCTTGCTCGCGAGGTGCCTTTGACTGGGATAATCTGTTAAAGCAGGCCGCGGCGCTGAATGCCCAGGCCGAAGATCCTGATTTATGGAACAAGCCCGAGAACGCCCAAAAGGTGATGCGCGAGCGCACGCGGGTCGATAATCTCATCACCGGGTTTCGCCGCATCACGCGTAGTTTTGCCGATGCGCTCGAGCTACATGAACTGGCCGAGGCCGAGGGCGACGAAGCCGCCCGCGTCGAAAGCCAGACCGAGATGGAGGCGCTCGTCGCCGAGATCGGCCGCATGGAGCTGGAGGCATTGCTATCCGGCGAGGCCGACCAGAACGATTGCTACATCGAAATTCACCCGGGCGCGGGCGGCACCGAATCGCAGGATTGGGCCTTCATGCTCTACCGCATGTATTTGCGTTGGGGCGAGCGGCGCGGTTTTAAGGTCGAAATTATCGACGAGCAATCGGGCGAGGAGGCGGGCATCAAATCCGCCACTATCCGCCTTTCGGGCCACAATGCCTATGGTTGGGCAAAAACGGAATCGGGCGTGCATCGCCTCGTGCGCATCTCGCCGTTTGATTCCAATGCCCGCCGCCACACCAGCTTTGCGAGCGCCTGGGTCTACCCCGTGGTCGATGAAAACATCACCATCGTGATCGAAGAAAAGGATGTGAAGGTGGACACCTTCCGCTCAAGCGGCGCGGGCGGGCAGAATGTCAACAAGGTCGAATCCGCCGTGCGGCTGACGCATATCCCGACCAATATTTCCGTCGCCTGCCAGAACCAGCGCAGCCAGCACCAGAACCGTGAAGAGGCATGGAAAATGCTGCGTGCGCGCCTCTATGAGGAAGAATTACGCAAGCGCGACGCCGCTAACGATGCTGCCTACGCCCAGAAAACCGACAATAGCTGGGGCAGCCAAATCCGCTCCTATGTGCTGCACCCCTACCAAATGGTGAAGGACTTGCGCACCGGTGCCGAAACCAGCAACACCCAAGCCGTGCTTGATGGTGATTTGGATATGTTTGTCAATGCCAGCCTTGCCGCGCGGGTGAAGGGGAACGTGGAGAAGTGACGGGTTTGAGTTAGGCGCTTTGCGTGCTTCGCGAACCCGTCATCCCGGTTTGTGCAAGCAACACCTCGGCGAGTCTTCGCCGAATATTTCGATAGTAGGGATACCGACGCAGACGCCTGATCGACGGCCCTGCTTGATTCGCCATCCGCAATCGAATAAGTGACTCTACGGGCGCACATGCGCAACGGATTGATCATCGGAGGTCGCCATGAAACTTTCTCACCTATTAAGTGCTGTGCTTATAACCGTTGCCGCGCCGCTATCGGCAATCGCAGGGTCGGACGATTACGGCGGCGGCTGGGCGGTCCCTTCGCTCGAGACATCCATCTCGATTTCCAATGATGTTGTCAGCCGTCAGATTTTCGATAACCAGATTCTGAATGCACAGCATTCATCCGAGGATTCCCCGCGTGCCGCGAGCCAAGCAGCCTCGCAAGAGGCACCCAAACAGGCTTCGGCGCAGCAGGTGGCGAGGTTGAATTTCACCCCGTCGGAGTCGCGGCGGCAGGCCAACTTTGCGCAATTTGCCAACAAAACGCGTGAAACAGACCCACAAGGTGCGGCACAAATGGCGGAGTTGTTCGCATCCACGGATGTGATTGGCGCGATTGGTAAAGGCATTGCGCCCTATGGGCTTCGTACGAATAATTTAGCCGATGCCTATACCGTCTATTGGACCAACGCCTGGCTTGGCTCACGCGGGCGCGACGACACGCTCAGCAAGCAGCAAGTGGCGGCGGTGCGTGCGCAAGCGGTGAACGCCTTGCTGGCAGTCCCGGGTGTTGCAGCGGCCAGCGATGCGCAAAAACAAGAAATGGCCGAAGCGATGCTTGTCCAGACCGCGCTGATTGAAGCCTATGTCGGCAATGCAAAATCCGATGCCGCACTGATGACCAAGGTGAAAGCAGCCATCGCCCAAGGTGCTCGGCGTATGGGGCTCGATCTCTACGCCATGACGCTCACACCCAGCGGCTTCGCTACTTGTCAAAAAGGATCCTGTTAGTTGATGCTGCTGCGCATCACTCAGTGCTAGATTTGCCGCTCTAGTACATTGTTCTACTTGGCATTTCATGACAATTCCATGAAGTTTGCCCCACTTCCCCCTTGCCCCATGTTATAACATGTGTTATAATCAACGTTATAACATTCGTAATAACTTGGCTGTAGGAGGCCCTGATGACCACCACCTTGAAACTCACGCAAATTGGTAATTCCGTCGGCGTTATTTTGCCCAAGGAGATTCTGGCGAAACTGAAGCTCGGCAAGGGCGACCAGGTGATTGTGACCGATCTGCCCGACGGGGTGGCGCTGCGTGCCTATAGCCCGGATTTCGCCAAATGGATGGAAATTGGCGAGAAGGTCATGCGCGAAGACCGCGAAGTTTTACGCAAGTTGGCACAGTAGGGTATCATGACCGGAATCGAACCGTTCTGGGTGCCCGAAGATGTGGTGCTGGGCTTTCATCGTCAGCAGCTTGCCGCGCATGGCGGCGGCGAAGGGGTGCGCGATATGGGCTTACTGCAATCCGCCCTCGCGCGGCCAATGAATGCGTTTTACTATAACCAGGTGATATCGCTGTCGCAACTGGCGGCCTGTTATGCTTACGGGATTGCCAAAAACCATGCCTTCATCGATGGGAACAAGCGCACGGCGTATGTGGTTATGCGCGCATTTCTATTAGGAAATGGTTTTGATATTGAAGCGAGCAAGGAAGAAAAATACGAAATCATGTATCGCCTCGCCGCCGGGGAACTGAGCGAAGAGCAGCTTGCCGATTGGCTTGAATCAAAAATGCGGCCATTGGGCTAAACGCCCATTCTTGTCGTGATCGCCTGTTAGCCAACGCTGGCAATTGCCTCGTGCCTTGGCTATAAGCGATGGATGACCGCTAAAAAGCTCGCCATTGTGCAATCGAACTACATCCCTTGGAAGGGCTATTTCGACCTCATCGCCGCGGTTGATACATTTGTAATCTATGACGATGTGCAATTCACCAAAAACGACTGGCGCAACCGTAACAGAATCAAGTCGCCGCGCGGGGTGGAGTGGCTGAGTATTCCGGTCGGCCAAAACATCAACCGCCGCATATGCGATGTGCCGCTGCCTGAGGGTGATTGGCGCGCCGAGCATTGGCAAAAGCTCGCGGCTTGTTACCGCACCGCGCCGCATTACGATGAGATCGCGGCACTACTATCGCCGCTCTATCTTGAAGCAAGCCATACAACGCTGAGTGCGTTTAACCGCGCGCTCATCGAGCGGATCTGCGGCTATTTGGGGATCACGACGACCATCCGCTATGCCTGGGATTATCCATCCATCGCGGGTAAAACCGCGCGGTTGGTCAGTCTGTGCCAGCAGACCGAATCCACCGTTTATGTCTCCGGCCCGTCGGCGAAGGGCTATCTTGAAACCGAGCAATTTGCCGCGCAGGGCATTGCGGTCGAGTGGTTCGATTATGGCGGATATCCCGAATACCCGCAGTTACACGGCGATTTCGTGCATGAGGTCAGCATCCTTGATTTACTGTTTCATTGTGGCAAGAATGCCCCGAGTTTTATGCATCAGGGGCGCAGGTGAAACTTTCGATCGTCGCAACACTCTACCAATCGTCGGCCTATATTGCGCAATTTCATGCGCGGGCGAGTGCGGCGGCGCGCACGATCACCGAGGATTATGAAATCATCCTGGTCAATGATGGCTCGCCGGATGATTCGTTGGCGCAAGCCGTGACGTTAAGTAAGCACGACCCACGGCTGGTGGTGGTCGATCTGTCGCGCAATTTTGGCCATCATAAGGCGATGATGACCGGCCTCATGCATGCGCGCGGGGATGAAGTTTTTCTCATCGATGTGGATTTGGAAGAAGCCCCCGAACTGCTGACCGAGTTTAATGAAACGCGCAAACGCCTGAGCTGCGACGTGGTCTATGGCATCCAGGCCGAGCGCAAAGGCGGCTGGTTCGAGCGCTGCACCGGGGCGCTGTTTTATCGGCTATTCAATCTGCTCAGCGGGCTTGCCTTGCCCGCCAATATTGCGACCGTGCGGCTGATGACGCGCGCCTATGTCGATGCCTTGCTGCTGCATACCGAGCGCGAGCTGTTCATCGGCGGGTTGTGGCATATCACCGGGTTCGATCAGCGGGCGGTGATGATCGATAAAACCGCGCGCGGCAGCAGCAGTTATTCGCTACGCAAAAAATTCGCGCTACTAGTCAACAGCATCACCTCGTTTAGCAGTGCGCCGCTGGTATTTATCTTTTATGTGGGGCTTGGGATCATGCTATTTTCCGGCATCTATATCGCCACACTGATCGCGCGTTGGGCTTTCTGGGGCGGTGTGATCGCGGGGTGGACATCGCTGATTGCCTCGATCTGGTTTGTCGGTGGCATGATTATTCTCTTCATCGGCGTGATTGGGATTTACCTGTCGAAAATTTTCCAAGAAACCAAACAGCGCCCTTACACGATTGTGCGGCAGGTGTTTCGTGGCGGCCAATAAAACCATCGTATTTTTATGCTCGGGTGGTGGCGCGAATATGCGCTTCATCCATCAGGCCATCGCGGCGGATTGGCTTGAAAATACGAGCATTACCGCTGTTATCACCGATCGCCTATGCGGTGCAAGTCACTACGCAACCCGCCACGGGATCGCGCAGCATGGCCTCGATTTTCAGGCCGATGGGCATGCCGAGCTTGAGTCATTGCTCGATCGCATCAATCCGGACGTGGTGATCTCGAATATCCATCGCATTTTGTGCCCTGGCATCGTCCAAAAATTCATGGGCCGCATCATCAACCTGCATTATTCGTTGCTGCCAGCCTTTGCCGGTAGCATCGGCACAACGCCCGTGAAACAGGCGATCGCGCAGGGCGCAAAATTTACCGGCGTCACCGTCCACACGGTCACCGAGGCGGTGGATGCCGGGCCACCGCTCGTCCAAGCGGCGATTCCCTTGCATGCAGGGGAACGCTTCAACGACGGCCTGATGGATGCGGTATTTCGCGCGGGTTGCCTTGCGCTGTTGACGGCGCTATCGCCTGCGCCTTCGCCCATCCCCACCGTGGCCTCAATCCATGGGCGCGAGTGTTTATTCTCGTCGCTACATATGAAGATGGTGGATGAGGCGTTTTGGCGCACCCTCAAACAAACGGGGGACGTATGAATCTCATCCTCGCCATGATGCCGACCATTTTGCTGACTTTGTATAGCCAGCTGATGATTAAATGGCGCGTGACGTTGCTTCTAGCCGAGCAGCCAGCGGCACTTGGATTTAAGGCGCGCGTGATACTCTATCTCGGCGATCTCTATATTTTAAGCGCGTTTGCGGGTTCGTTTCTGGCGGCGATCGCCTGGCTTGCGGTTGCCGAAAAATACCCCACCGCGATTGCGTTCCCAAGCTATGTTGGCATTTTATTTATGCTGGTTCTGCTCGGCAGCGCGCTGTTTTTGGGCGAGCGTATTTCGTTGCAACAGCTGCTCGGCATTGGGTTGATTCTCGTCGGTGTGGTGGTGGCGAGCCGCGCCCATGGATAAATTCATCGCATCGCTTGAGACGCAGTTGCGTATGAACGCCCCCGAACTGCTCGGGCTTTTTACTACCATCGCCGCCGAAGCCCGCTTTGCTTATGCCCTGCTTGCCGAGGATTTGGCGCGCCTTGCCCCGGGAACGCGGGTGCTCGAAGTAGGCGGCGGCACGATGTTGCTTTCGTGCCAACTCGCGGCGGATGGGTTTGCAGTAACCGCGGTCGAGCCGACGGGCGAGGGGTTCGGTGCGTTTGACAAGTTGCGCACTTTTATTCTGGCGCATGCCTTGATAAAGCCAGCAATTGTGACCTGTGGTATTGAAGAGTTTACCAGCGATGCTGGGTTTGACTTCGCCTTTTCCATCAACGTGATGGAGCATGTGAAGGATTGGCGCCTGGCGATCCGCCAGGTTGGATTGGTGCTCAAACCCGGCGCGAGCTACCGCTTTGTCTGTGCCAATTATCTGTTTCCGTATGAGCCGCATTTCAATATTCCGATTGTCTATTCCAAGGCGCTGACTGCGCGGCTATTCGCTAAAAAAATTCGCAACGCAGCGATGCAGGATGCTGCTGGAGTGTGGCAATCGCTCAACTGG
This sequence comes from uncultured Azospirillum sp., assembly GCA_964652475.1. Classification (GTDB taxonomy): domain Bacteria; phylum Pseudomonadota; class Alphaproteobacteria; order Rickettsiales; family UBA3002; genus QFOX01. The sequence continues at coordinate 23,482 of CAZZCK010000016.1, read as the reverse complement.
ATTAGCGTGCCCGCCGTGCGCCGGGCGATGACGCATGAGCCGTCATTGCGCCTGCGTTTTAACCGGCGCACCATGATTGGAATGCTCGAGCGCGCGTTGGTTGACAGCGCCTTTGCGTCGCGCCGCTCGCGCTGGATGGTTGCCATTATCCGCATCCTGGTTGCCGTGCGTCTGCATCGGTTGATCGGCCTGGTTCCTGCCATGTTTCAACCGTTGATGGATGTAACGCTGACGAAAAACCTTCGTCAGTGATAGTGTCAGCATTTGCTTGTTTTTGAGCGGTGCATTGACTAGAAAAATGCAATGCAAGTGAAATTTCTCAAAACCAATATCCGCGCCGGTGATCTGCGTCGCGTGGTCACGGCCGTGCGCTCGGGCCATCTCATCAGCGGCCCCTTCACGCAGGAAATTGAGCAAGGCTGCCGCGACTATTTCGCGCAACCTTGCGCCGTGTTCATGAACAGCGCGACCGCAGCACTGCATGTGAGCTTGATCCTGGCTGGGGTGAAAGCGGGGGATGAAGTCATCACCACCCCTATTTCCTGGGTGGCAACCCCAAATGTGGTGCTGCTATGCGGCGCAACGCCCGTGTTTGTGGATGTCGACCCACTCACCGGGCTGATGGATATTACCAAAATCGAAGCGGCGATCACACCCAAAACCAAAGCCATCCTGCCGGTGCATCTTTATGGCCAAATGGTCGATATGCGCGCACTCAAGGCGATTGCGGATCGGCACGGCTTAGCGATCATCGAGGATGCGGCGCATGCGTTTGAGGCAACGCGCGACGGCGTACGTCCGGGTCAGCTATCGTTTGCGGCGTGTTTCAGTTTTCATGCCACCAAAAATATGGCGGCCGGGCAATCGGGCATGCTGGTGACCGCCCATCACGAGCACGAGGAAACGATCCGCGCGATCATCAATCAAGGCGTGGTGCGCGACGAAACGGGTCTGCGTCACATGACGATGTTTGGCTATAAATACGCCTCGTCGGATATTGCGGCGGCGCTGCTGGTGGGCCAACTGGCGCGGCTTCAGGATAGTCATGGTAAGCGGGTGGCGCTGCATCAGCGCTACGAAACGTTACTGCGTGCGGCGAATATCCCTGGCATCACGCTGCTCGCGCGGCTGTCCGACGCGGAGCATGGCGCGCATTTATTCACCCTGCTGGTGCCGGCGGGCAAGCGCCTTGCCCTCATTCAAGCGATGGCTGCGCGCGATGTCCCCACCCATGTGCATTACGAGGCGCTGCATCTCGAGCCCTATTTCCAAACGCGCTTTGGTGTTGCGCGCGGCAGCTATCCGCAGGCCGAGGCCTTCGGTGATGGTATTCTCACCTTGCCGCTTTACAGCAAGCTCACCCATGCCGAGCAGGATTACGTGGTGCAAATCCTGGCGGATGCGATGCGCGACGTGAATGCCAAGGCCCATGCTGCCTAAGCCCGCACAGGCATCCGTTAAACCCATTTCCTTCTGGCGCATGGCCGCGCTTTTTTCCCTGTTCATCGGCGCGCTTGGGCTGCTTCCGCACGCCCTGTTCTCGTATGATGTAGGGGCGTGGCATTACATGGCCAACGCCTGGGACGAAGACAGCTACACGAAGTATGCCCTCATGCATACCGAGCCGATGTATCGTCTGCTTGGTTCAGGCATGCTGCGCCAATTGGTTGCCTGGCTCGGGCTCGATGCAAGCTTGATCCTGATCGATATCATCCCGCCGATGCTGTGCGCGCTGCTGGCGGTGGCGATTGCGGCCGAGGCGGGGTTTCATCGCCCCGCGAGCCGCTTTCTCGCTGCCTGTTTGCTGCTCTTTGCCCTCGAGCTGTTGGGGCTGTGCAATGTCACGATGACCGGTTCCTGGCTCTCCGGCGTGCTGCCATTCTCGAGCTTTGACTACCCCGAATGGGTGCGGATGTGGGTGCCGAATCTGTTCGAGATTTTCTTCAATCTCTATAAATCGCCCGAGCCGCAAATCAGTTTTGTGGTGCAGTTTACGGCATTATTGCTGCTGCTGCGTCATGCGCACAGCCAGCAATTGCGCTATGTGTGGGCGCTGCTACTGCTTTCGCTCAGCTATCCGTTCATCTACATCACGACCGGCATTACCCTGCTGATGGCGATGGGTATCTATAGCGCACTGGGCTGGCTCGTCACCCGCGCGCGCCATCATGCCTGGCTGCTGATCGCAACCATCATCGCGGCGGCGATGTATGGCTATGTCATTTTCGCGCAACCGCCCACCACCGGTGCCGCGATTTTTCTCTTTTATTCAAGGCTACCGGCGTTTTCACTCTCCATACTATGGGCGGGTGTTGCGCTGTGGCTAGCCTATCGGCGGTGGGGCGCTCAGTTGCGTGTGGGCGAGGCGCGTCGCCAACTTGGTGGGGATTTTTTTCTCGTCCTTGCCTGTTGCCTGGTGCCGTTCATCACCCTCAATCAGCAGGTGATTACGGGCATCATGGTGCAATCGCGCAGCTGGGATAATTATAGCAACCTACCGTTTGTGGCGCTCGCATTGCTGATGGTCTGGCCCAGGCGCTACCCGCTGCGTCGCTGGCTGCTGCCCGCGGGCGCAGTGCTGCTGGCGCTTTGGCTGATCGTCGCCCAGTTGCGGATGACCGAGCACTACCGCCCGGCCAGCCTTGATAATATCGCAACAGCGCGCATGCTCGCCACACTTCGTGCGCAATCCTCCGCCGCCTTGCCCGCCATCATCCTCGAATCGGTCGGGGATGATTCGCAAGTGGCACTTCGCCTCGGGGCGCCGTGGATTATGCCGCTGGCGGGTTATCAGCAAACCCTCGCCCATCGCGCCGCCCCACTCAGCGTGGGTGATGCCGCGCATGATGCCTCGATCGCGCCCATCGCCGAGCAAGCCTTCACCTATTTCGATCGCAAGGGCCTGACGCCCGAAGCGCTTGAAGCGGCGATGGTCGAGGAGGCAAACCGCGCGCAAGCCGGGCCGCATATTATGTATTTTTTCTCGCTGATGGATTCCTGGCGGCCCTTGAGCGATTATCGGCGTGAGAATGTTGCGGGCATGCGGGCAAAAATACCCAGCATTATTGCGGATTACCGGGCTTTCCTCAGTAACCCGGCGCGACGCATGCAGTTTGGCGAGATCCTCTATGCGAGCCCGCTAAAGCGCCCATTACGTGCGGATGTACCCTGGCAGGAAACGCTGGTAGAGGAAATGACCCTGGGGTCGGCAAAGCCGGTGACGGTCTATCTGTATCGTCAGGCGCCGCGCTGAATGCGGGCAGAATGACGTAAGAAAGATGCACCCGCCGAGAAATTTCATGCTTCATGGCCCGCGCCGGCGTAACATGCTTGCCTAAACCTTGGTAGCTATGGCCCACTGGAGGTATGAAAAAACGCGTGATGCCACTTCCAGTAACTCCGGAATTTTTAGGCGTGCACCCCGCCCTTGCCACCACCCAAGACGACTGGCTGGCCTCGCAAAAAATTCGCCTGCTCATGGCCTTACGCAAAGCCGGGATCACCGATACGCGCGTGCTGGCGGCGATGGAGCAGGTGCCGCGTGAGCAATTCGTCGATGAAACCTTCCGCGACCGCGCCTATGACGATAACGCACTGCCCATCGCCTGCGAGCAAACCATCAGCATGCCTTCCGTAGTCGCCACGATGACCCAAGCACTGGATGTGAAGCCCCGTCACTGTGTGCTCGAGATTGGCACCGGCTCGGGCTATCAGGCGGCGGTGCTGGCCAAGCTCGCGCGCCGCGTCCACACCATCGAACGTCACCGCCCGTTGGCCGAGATTGCGCGCGCGCGCTTTGCCGGCATGAAACTGCGCAATATCGATAGCCATGTGGGCGATGGCAGCAAAGGTTGGCCCCATGCGGCACCGTACGAGCGCATCATCGTGACGGCGGCGGCGGCAGAAATTCCGCAAACGCTGCTCGCGCAACTGACCATTGGTGGGGTGATGGTGATTCCCGTCGGCAAGCATGTCGCCGACCAGCATTTGCTACGGCTCACCCGCGTCGCCGAGGATGAAGTCCGCCGCGAGTTGCTCAATGCCGTGCGCTTTGTACCGCTCGTTAGTGGTTGACCCCTACGGCTAGGACGAAACCGGCAGCTCGCTGACCATGCCAAGGCGCTTGGCTTTCTTCAGTTTGCGTAAAATCATATCGCGTTTCATGCTCGAGATATGGTCGACAAAGACAATGCCGTTGGTGTGGTCGATCTCGTGCTGCAAACAGGTGGCTAAAATGCCATCCGCTTCGATGGTTTTTTGCGCACCGTTTTCATCCAGGTAGCGCACGGTGACGGTTTCCGGCCGGGTGACTTCCGAATATTGATCGGGGAAGGAGAGGCAGCCCTCATTAAACACCGAGGCGGTGTCATCTGCCGCGATAATCTCGGCATTGACCAGTTTTAACGGCTCATTTTTTCCTTCACGCACAGCAACATCGATCACGATGCAGCGCTTGTGTACGCCGATTTGCACGGCAGCGAGGCCAATCCCATCGTTCGCATACATGGTCTCGAGCATATCGCTTAGAAGTGTGCGAATCGCATCATCCACCACCGCCACTGTTGCGGAGGGAATCAGTAAGCGCTCATCCGGCGCGATGACAAGGGGGCGTATGGTCATAATCTGGGCATTCTAGGGCAGTGTGGATCGGAATTCAATCGGTGATTCAGCCGCTACCCGGCGCTCAATCGTCGCTACAGGCCATATCCAGTGCCTTGTCATGAAATCTTAACACGATGTTAATTGAAAATTAAGTTTCGGGGCCTAGAATAAAGACAATTGTTAGCTAAGTACCACACGAAACGATGGAGACGACAATGGCGGATACCAATAAACCAAAACCCGAAGGTCATGTCTATGTCGCGCACGATAAAGAGAGAGGAAAAGTGACGCAAACGGCGGTTGCCTATGTTGATGGCAGAGAAATGATGGTGACGCTGACCCGCAGCGAGGCAAATTTTATTGCACATCAGCCCACTTCATCATTGGCTGGACAAGTGAAAAAGGTGTGGAATAAAGTAAAATTACTACAACCACTCAGCGAAACAGAAATATCGCTCCAGGTTGTCACACCCACGGGTCTTCACTCAAAATCAAGTGAAACTTATTATGCAAAATCTATAACCTTTGCGGATATGGGTCAGGATATCCTTGAACTGCCGGGAAAAAAAAGATTTATGTTACAAAAAGGGGATGTTGGTGATTTTGATAAACAGGAAAAAACTGTTTATTTCACTGAGAATGCACCGGCAGATTATGCTTCTACGCTTATTGGTCTTACTGAGGATGCCATCGATGGGAAAGGCTCGCCAAGCCAGAATCCAGTGGGAGCCGGCGTTGTAACTCCCGATGAAATGCGCTTGATCTATAATGCGTTCAAAGAAGTTCAAGCTTCCGCACCTGGAGCATCCAACGCTGCGCTTCCTGCTAAATCTAAATCGGACGGTCTGGAGAAAAACTAAGTCTGCTTTCATTTCATCTGCCACGCGATTTCGTGGATCGTATTTTCCAGCTACCCCAACACCCGTTTCAGCCGTGCGATCGTTTCCGCTTTGCCCAAAATAGCCATGGCATCCGGAATGTCGGGGCCGCTCATGGCGCCCACAATCGCAGCGCGGATGGGGGGCATCAGCTCACCGATTTTTTTGCCTGATTGTTCCGCAACCGCGTGAATGGCAGCCTTGACGCTTTCGGCGCTCCAGGGTTCATCCAGTGCCTCAAGCGCGGGTAGGATGAGTGGGATATTCGCCCCGTTTTTCGCCAGCATGGCCGCGGCTTTTTCGTCGTAACTTGTCGGGGCTTCGACAAAGAAATTCACCTGCTCCGCCAGTTCGATCAGGGTGGACGCTCGGTGCTGCACCAGGCGAATAGCCTCGGTGAGCGGGCTTATCTGCGCCAGATGCCGCCGCAATGGTTGGGTGGCGTCGAGCGCTTTTGTCAGCGGGTTTTGAACCATCTCGAGTTGTTTTTGGATGCGCTCAATCGGCTCGAGCGCTTTTTGTAGGGGATTGGTCATTGCTGCGATTTGCTCAGAAATCTGGCGTACGGGCGACGTAATCTGATGAATACTCTGTTGTACAGGGTCAGTAATCGCTGCGATTTGCTTGGAAATATTTTTTACGGGTGCGGTGATCTGATCGAGACTAGCCAATAGGCCAACCAAACTTTCCGCATCACGCAGCCGCAAATAATGCGCGTTGACATGGTTGAGCTTCGCAAAATCGAGCCGTGCCGGGGCTTTGCCGATATGCTCAAGCGTGAACCATTCGATCGCTTGTGCATCCGAAAAAATTTCGTCATCGCCATGGCCCCAGCCCAGCCGGGCGAGGTAGTTGCGCATGGCCTCGGGCAGGTAGCCCATGGCGGCATATTCCATCGTCCCCGTCGCGCCGTGGCGTTTCGATAATTTTGCCCCATCCGTCCCGTGGATGAGGGGGATATGCGCGAACACGGGTACATCCCAGCCCATAGCCCGATAAATCACCATCTGGCGGCCCGCATTGTTGAGATGGTCATCCCCGCGGATGACGTGCGTCACGCCCATATCGTGGTCATCGACGACGACGGCGAGGTTGTAGGTCGGCGTGCCGTCGCTGCGCAAAATTACCAGGTCATCGAGCACATCTGCCGCGAAATGCACATCGCCTTGCACGGCATCGCGCACGATCACTTCGCCCGTCAGCGGCGCTTTGATGCGAATAGACGGGGTGATGCCCGCCGGTGGGGTTTCGCTGGTGTCGCGCCATCGCCGATCATACTTGAACACCTCACCCTTGGCTTCGGCGGCCTCGCGTTGGGCCTTCAGCTCATCGGCAGTGGTGTAGCAGTAATAGGCTTGCCCGCGGTTCACCAGTTCCTCAGCCACCTCGCGGTGGCGCGCCGCATTTTTGCTTTGGTAGACCACGTCACCGTCATGGGCGAGGCCAAGCCAGTTCAGCCCATCAAGAATGGCCTGATAGGCCGCGTCGGAATTGCGGGCAAGGTCGGTATCCTCGATGCGCAGCTTGAACTGGCCACCCATATGCCGCGCAAATAGATAGTTGAACAAGGCCGTGCGCGCGCTGCCGATATGCAGCATGCCGGTGGGCGAGGGGGCAAAACGGGTGATGACAGTCATGAGATTCCTTTTGATGCGATCTAATCGGTTGGATGCATGGTAATGTGCATTAAACACTACCCACAGGCTACGTCATTGCGAGCGTTTAGCGAAGCAATCCATCTTCAAAATTACAAAGAAAAAGATTATAGATCACATCCATCTTTCTTTTTCTTGGCCAAGCTGGATTGCTTCGCTAAGCGCTCGCAATGACGCTCGGGGTGAGTTATGAGCCATTGTATATAGCAGCGAGTGGGGCGATGTCACGCAGGTTTGAACAGCTGGAGCAATGGTGGGGGCGCGAGGCAACACGCCATTTTTTATGGGTGCCGGTGTGTTTCGCCGCGGGTATTGCGCTCTATTATGCCTTACCGAGCGAGCCATCGGCCTGGCTATTTCCACTGCTCGGCGCGATCAGCCTGATCGTTCTTATCGCCATGCGCGGGCGGTATGTTGCCCCACTGCTCGCTGCCTCATTGCTCCTGATCGGCGCTAGCTGGGCTGACTTGCGCGCAAGCAGTCACCCGCCGATCGTGCTCAACGAAGCCCTGAGCCCACGGCTAGTGACAGGCATCGTGCGCGATATCGAGCGCATTGAACGCGGCGTACGCCTGACGATCGACCGGCCTAAGATCGAGGATTTAGCGGCGGATGCGACCCCCACGCGCATTCGCCTGAGTGTGAAATTCAAAAAAGATGCCGCATTTGAAATCCCGCCCATCGGCGCGAAATTATCGATCCGTGCCGGATTGCTGCCGGCGATGGGCCCGGCCTTGCCCGAAGGCTTCGACTTTGCACGCTATTTTTATGCACGCGATATCGGCGCGATTGGCTTTGGCTTACCGCCCTGGCAGCTACATGAAGCGGCAGCGCCCATCAGTGATGCCGAGCATTTCTGGAGCTGGCGTGCGCGCCTGACCGACCGTATTGTAAAAACCCTCGGCCCTCAAACTGGCGGCATTGCGGCCGGGCTCATCACCGGCGATGCGCGCGCCATCGCCGAGGCGGATTTTGAAAGTTTGCGGGCCAGCAACCTCTACCATATCATCGCCATTTCGGGCGAGCATATGGTGGTCATCGCCGGGGTAATTTTTATCAGCCTCAGGCTGTTATTGCTGCTGTTGCCCAAGCGCTGGGCCTTACGCCCCCAAGGAAAATCGATCGCCGCGTTCATCACCCTGGCCTTGGTGACCGTCTATTTATTTGTCACCGGCTTGCCGATTTCGGCGGTGCGCGCCTATCTCATGATTGCGCTGGTGCTGCTGGCGGTGATTGCCCGGCGCGCGGTCGATGGTCTGCGTTCGCTTGCGATCGCCGCCATACTGATTTTGCTCTATGACCCGGCGAGCTTACTTGAGCCGGGCTTTCAGCTTTCCTTCGCGGCCACCTTGGCAATTTTGGCGCTGGTGGAATCACGGCTGCATCGCCTGGCACCAAACCGCGAGCGCGGGCTGTGGCAGCGCATCGGGCAGCTGCTGCTGACCATGCTGCTCGTGAGCGTGGTGGCGGAAGCGGCGACGACACCGCTTGCGATCAGCATGTTCAATAACATGTCGCTCTATGGCGTGTTGGCGAACAGCCTGGCCACCCCGCTCGTAAGCTTAGTGCTGATGCCGCTCGTCGCGTTGTTCTTTATCCTCCTGCCGCTGGGCTTGGAGAGCATCGCGCTCACCTTGCTCGATCATGGCATCACCGCGCTTTTGGCTCTTGCGCACGCGGTTTCAAGCCTCCCATATGCGCAGATTTTTTTGCCTTCGCTGCCGTGGTTTGGCCTGGCCCTTTTTGGCGTGGGGCTGTTGTGGCTGTGCTTATGGCACACGCGCGTGCGCCGCTTCGGGCTGGTGGCGATGGGGCTGGGCATGGCCTCGCTACTGACCGTTGATTTGCCGGACATACTGATCGGCGGCGGCATGAAGCAAATCGCGTTTCGCGGCGATGCAGGCTATGTGCTGGCGCGGGGGCGGGCTAATGCGATGATTCCCGAATTATGGGCGAACGGCCTGGGGTATAAGCAATTGCCCAAAGCACAAGCCCCCGCCTGGCGCTGCGATGCGATGGGCTGTGTCGCGCAGGTTATGGGGCAACTCATCGCCTTGCCGAGCGATATGGCGGCGATGCCCGAAGATTGCGCGCAGGCGCGGATGGTGATTACGGCGCATACTGTCACGCCCTGTCGCCAAGGCACCGCGGTGGTGGATATTGCCACATTCGCTAGCAGCAATGTGCTGGCGGTATGGATGAACGCGAAGGGTGGAATGCGGGTCGAATCGAGCGCCGATTGGCAAGGCGACAGGCCATGGGGCGTACGCCGTGCGGTCGATCAGGCTGTGCCTCTCGCCGCCGCGGATGATGAGTGATCGGGCTTAGAATATACCAACTCACTGCGCTTTTTCGAGTGCCGCAATGCGATCGGGCATCGCATGCTCGCGCTCACGCACGGTGCGGATGCGCGGCCCCGGCGATGCGGGCTTTTCTGACCGCTCCGGGTCATGCTGATCCTTACGATCGCCACCGGCATCGGCGTGGTGGTTTTCAAGCCGTGCGCCTGGCTCATCGCGCCGCTGCGCTTTCTCCTGCTTGGCTTCTTTGATCGCTTCTTTTTTCAGTTTTTCATGGTCGACAATCTCGATACTACCATCGGGCTTCACGCGTTTTTCGGCACCACCGATGAGCGAAAAGGCGAAATCCTCAATTTGAAACAGTAATTTTCCGATCGTATAGGACTTCCACCCCGGCTCGCCTTTGCTAATTTTTGACCAAAGGCTGCTTGGCAATAATGGAATGCGCAGCAGCGAGAGTGAGCCATAGGTTGAGTAGCCTTTGCGTTCATCGAGCGCAAACAGCAGTGGTAGACCGGCAAGGAATGAGACCACCCCGGTGAAGAAATACGCGCCGTTAAAGGTATAGCTTTCTTGCAGCCCCTTGGCGGCTAACTCGGCATCTTTGCCGAACATGCCTTTACTAAAACTGCGGCGCTGACGCCATGCCCCAAGCATCGAGAAAATCCCAATCCCCAAATAGCCCAGTCCCAGCATTTCGCGCTTATGGCTTGGCCAGTCGGGTACCCACACCGCTTGCTTCAAGCGCTCGCCCATATAGCCCAGCGGGTTGAGCGTACGTTTTTTCGCCATGCGCTCGATCTCTTCATCGGATTCTTTGCGCTCGGGCATGATGGTGCTGATCGACCAGATCGCAAGGCCCGTACCAGTCGTGCGCGTCTGCCAGGGGTTGCCCAGTGAGAACTTTTTCACTGCTTTGCCTAGTGCTTTGTTCGCGGCAATCTGGCGGGCTAGCTCGCGCTCACTTGCCCCATGCGTATCCATCACGTAATGCTGGAAATTTTTGATCGGATTGCCGCGGAAAAGATCAATCGGCGAAAAATCGCGTGATTTGGAATTACCGAGAATATCGAGCTTGATTTTCTGATATGGCTGCCTGATCCAATTGATGGGATTGCTTGGGTCATCGATCAGTTTGGCGCCCTTCATGCCGGATTTGAACATCAGCATTTCGGTCAGCACATGCGCGCCACCCAGCACGTTTGAGGCATTATTCACCACAAAAGTGGGCGTGGCCTCAATCGATGATCGGCGGGTGCGCGACCATTTTTCGCTCCAGCGCCCCAATGTTTCTCGGGTTGTTTGTGGCAGCCATGATGGCCCACGGCCTTTGGGTGCTTCGGGTTCTTTCTCCGCTGTTTTCTCGGTTTCGCTTGCGGGGATGGCTTCTTTTTCGGGCGAATGCGCAACCGACGGCACTGCCGCGCCCTGCGTATCCACGGGCGGGATGGGCGGTTTGGTTAAGGTTTGCATGTCATGCTCTTGCGTCATGCCACCACCTTACTTTGAGCGATATTTTCAGCATGTGCGCTCAATTTATCGGGCATCGCGGCGCTCGAGATTTTACTGCTGGGGGTGTCTGATGTGTGTTTCTTGGCGGCGACTTCCTGTTTATCCGCTTTTGCGTCCTCGAGCGCTTTTTTGCGCATCGCCGCATGGTCGATCACCGTGCCATCGGGGCGAATCTCGGCCCCACCCAGCAGCGACGCGGTGAGGTTTTTGACTACAAACGTCGCTTGCGCCAGAAAATATGGCACCGCGCCTTGCTCCTTATTTCCTGTTTCTTTCGTGTTAAAACGAGAATGAATGCTCGCTGGTAGCGTGACCAAACGGCCAAGCTGGGTCGTGCCATAAGCCACCCAGCCGCGCTGGTTATTGATCGCCAGCAAGAGCTGTGTGCCCGCCAGCGCGGTAATGGCCCCGCCAAGCATGTGCCAGTGATTTTTACGGTAGGCTTGCGGTGCAAGGATATTTTTGCCACCAGCGCCGGCCTTAAACTCGCCGCCCACTTGACGGAAGCCCGAAAGAAACGAAAAGACGCCGGTAGCCATCATGCCAAGCCCGGCGGCCTGGCGTTTATTATCCCACCATTCGAGCGGGTTGAGCGCTTGCCCGAGGCGCTTACCGACATATTGCAGCGTGTGATTCTGCGCCATTTGCGCCATGGATTCGGTTTCTTCGGCGCTTTCCTTGCGATCGGGAAGTGCCGCCGCAATGGCCATGGATGTCATACCCGTTAGCCCCGAACGCGCCGACCAGCGATTGGTCAGCTTGAGGGTATTGCCCGCACTCTCGACAATCGATGCGGTTTTTAGATCATTGAGCTGACGGAAAAAATTACCCTCAAGTTTGGGCAGTTTAGCTGAAGCCGGGGCCGAGTGGTGTTTGGCTTTGGCGAGGGATGCCTTGACCATATTCAACGGCGGTTCGGTGATATATTGCCACCATTGGCGCTGCCCTTTGGGGGTTATCATCAAATCATTGCCGCTTGATTTGAATGCGAAGGCTTCGCCAACGAGCTGGATGACGCCGACCATGTTCGAGGCGTTATTGACAAAAAACGCCGGCAAATGGTGAATCAGGTAATGGCGGTTGCCGGCCCACCAACCGCTGATACCACTCGGTGTGGCCGGGCTTTGTGCCGCATCCTGGGGTGCGGGTTGGCTGCTGTTAGCGTCTGTATCCGGCGCAGTTGATGCAGGGCTATCGACCGTATCCGCCGCGTCGCGCTCGGGCGGCTTCACGGGCGCGCGGGTGGGCGCAGCCGTGGCGGCATTGGCGACTTCATCATCGCGCATGGGGTCGGTCGGATTCATACAATATGACTTTGGCACAGCATTGTGACAGGCTGATGACAAAACCCGATAAAAATGCTGTTTTTTGGAGTATTTTTTTACCCCGTTACCCGGCAAAAATCGTCAAAAAACCTGCTAAAACCGGTCAAAAATCGAGTAAAACTTGGCAAAAAAGCGGCAAAAAATTGCAAAAAAGCGACAAAAAGATAGGGTATTGGCAGTAGGGCAGCGGTCGGATCGCTCCATTCTCCTTACCAAAAGTTTAGAAGGCGAGGCTTGAGTCGAGCGGTGTTTCGGGGTAAAACCTCGCCCATGAGTAAAGAAAAACCGACTATGGCTGGCCACCGCATTCTCGTCGTCGAGGATGATGCCGAGGTCAATGCCTATATCACCAAATCGCTGCGCGCCGAGGGCTACGATGTCAGCACGGCTACGAACGGCAATGACGGCCTAAAACTGGCGCAAACCAACAGCTATGATGTACTGTTGCTCGACCGCATGCTGCCCGAACTGGATGGTTTAAGCCTGCTCAAAAAGCTGCGCGCGGCGGGTAATGCCACTCCGGCGATTATTGTCAGCGCGCTGGGCGATGTCGATGACCGCGTTGAAGGCCTCAAATCCGGTGGGGATGATTACCTGGTCAAGCCGTTCGCGCTGGTCGAGCTGCTAGCCCGGGTGGAGGTACTGGCGCGGCGTAGCATGAGTGCGGCCACCCAAAGCGACATCATGCTTAGCGGCAATGGCATCAGCATGAACTTACTGTCACGCGCTGTCACCCGCGACGGCGAGGCGGTGGCATTGCAAGCACGCGAGTTCAAGCTACTTGAATTTCTGCTGCGCCACAAAAATCAGATCGTCACCCGTACCATGCTGCTCGAGCATGTCTGGCAATACCATTTCGACCCGCAAACGAATGTGATCGATGTGCATATCTCACGCCTTCGCCAGAAAATTGACAGTGATCCCGCCCATTCGCGGATTAAAACCATCCGCGGTGAGGGCTATATTATCGAGGATGCGAAAACCAGCGCGGCTTAACGTTGCGGATCCGCATGTATCACCATTTTTACGGCGAAACCATCTGTGCAAAAAATCCGCCTCCACCAATCCTCCTCGACCAAGCTTGCGCTTTTATTCTCTGGCGCGCTGACTATCGTGCTGATCCTGCTTACCACCAGCATCTACGACATGATGCATGGCGAACAAATTCACCCGGTCTTCATGACGGTGCTGCTTGGCATCACCGGGTTGATGTGCGTTGGCTTGTTCATCATCAGCTATTATGTGACGAAGCGCATCAACACCATGGTTGCGACCGCCGATGCGGTGATGACCACGCGCGATTTGTCGCAGCGCATCCCGATTGATTCCGAATGGGATGATTTAAGCAAACTGGCGGCCACCCTCAATATGATGCTCGACGATATCGAACAGCTGGTGGCCGGGGTGCGCCAAGTTTCGGATAATATTGCGCATGATTTACGCACCCCGCTGACACGGATGCGCAACCATATTGAATCGATGCGTGCGGCGGATCCGGGCGCGACAACGCCCCAATGTTTGACACAGCTTGCCCAGGAATGCGACGGGCTGATGACCACGTTCAACGCGCTTTTACGTATCGCGAATATCGAAGCCGGGCGTAACCAGATCGGCACCAGCCAGGTTAATCTGGGCAGTTTGCTGCATGATGCAATTGATTTGTACGAGCCGCTCGCGCGCGAAAAATTACTGCAGCTCACCTACACCATCGAGGATGTGATGGTGATGGGCGACAAAGACATGCTCTTTCAGGCAATCACCAATTTACTCGATAACGCAATCAAATACACGCCAGCCGGAGGCGCTGTCCAGGCCTGTGCGGCACCGGAAGGCAAAGGGGCCATCCTCGTGATCAGCGACACGGGCTGTGGCATTGCCGATGCCGATAAGGCCAATGTCTTTAAGCGGTTTTACCGGGTGGATAGCAGTCGTAGCAAACCTGGCGCTGGGCTTGGGCTAAGCCTGGTGGCGGCAGTGATTGCGTTACACCAAGGCAGCATCAAGCTCGACGATCATTTCCCAAGTGGCCTCATGGTCACGGTGAAGATTTAGAAAGCTTTTTACGCTTCTGCCGCCAGACATAGCCGACCATGAGCAGGGCAATAAAGGCAAACATACCGCCCTTGACGATGGGCAGGTAGGTCACCAACAGCTCTTTATTTTCACCAATATAGTAGCCCAGCGCCAGCAGCGTGCACATCCAGATTGCGCCGCCAAGTGCGGTGTAGACGAGGAAAATCTTGCGATCCATCATGGCGAGGCCCGCCGGGAAGGAAATATAATGGCGCACGCCGGGGATCAGCCGCCCGATAAAGGTGGAGATGGCACCGTGACGGACAAAGAACGACTCGAGCTTGGCGAGTTTCTCCGGTGTCATCAGAAAATATTTGCCGTAGCGCAGGAAGAGGCCACGACCATAGCGCCGCGCGATCCAGTAGTTGAAATAGGCGCCACCGATGGTGCCAACAATGCTGGCCAGAAGCGTGCCGACGAGGCTGAGTTTGCCTTGCTGGACCAGATACCCGGCCGGGATCATGGTAATTTCGGAAGGGATGGGCATGAAAGTGGATTCAAGAAACGTCATGATAAAAATGCCCAGCACGCCCAGATGCTCAACAAAATCGACCAGAAATTGTACGAAATGTTCAAACCATTGGGCCAGTGTGCTCACCGTTTCCTCATCCATTCATGACGCTTCTATGTGGGTCACACCGCTTGCTCTGTCAAGCGTTAGGCACTGGTAATTCATGGATACTGAATTGGAATACGAACCTTACCGTTTGTCATTCCCGCGCAGGCGGGAATCTCCTTGAGCTAAAGTAAGGGGATTCCCGCCTTCGCGGGAATGACAAAACGAGAGAGTTGTGCAAAAATTAAGGCGAAGGAGTGTCGATACGATTGTTGTTGGGTGCGGTAACTGGCATCCGTTATCGATTGAGCCGGGTCGCGATCAGTTTTTCGACCACTTCGGGGTCGAGCAGCGTGCTGGTATCGCCGAGTGCGCTGGTCTCATTCTCGGCGATTTTGCGCAGGATGCGGCGCATGATTTTACCCGAGCGCGTTTTGGGCAGGCCCGGTGTGAGATGGACAAAATCCGGCACGGCGAGGCCGCCAATATGGTCGCGTACCTGCTGTTTTAGGGCCGTCGCCAGCTCGGCGCTTTCCGCCACGCCCGCATTCAGCGTCACATAGGCATAGACGCCCTGGCCCTTGATATCATGCGGGTAGCCGACCACCGCCGCTTCGGCGACCAGTGGGTGGGCGACGAGGGCGGATTCAATTTCCGCCGTGCCCAGGCGGTGGCCGCTGACATTGATCACATCATCCACCCGGCCGGTGATCCAATAATAGCCATCCGCATCGCGCCTGCAGCCGTCACTGGTGAAATACTTGCCCGGCACATGGCTAAAATAGGTTTGAATAAAGCGCGCATGGTCGCCCCAGATGCTGCGCGCCTGGCCGGGCCAGCTATCCGCAAGCGTCAGCATCCCTTCGCACGCCCCCGCGAGCAAGGTGCCTTGTGCATCATAGATCTCAGGCCTCACCCCAAAAAACGGCAGCGTGCAGGAGCCAGGCTTGGTAGGCGTCGCCCCCGGCAACGGGGTGAGGATATGGCCGCCGGTTTCGGTTTGCCAGTAAGTATCGACCACGGCGCAGCGGCCTTCGCCCACGACGTTGTGATACCATAGCCACGCCTCGGGGTTGATGGGTTCACCGACACTGCCCAGAATTTTGAGCGAGGCGCGCGCGGTGGATTGCACGAAGCGGTCGCCCTGCGCCATGAGCGCGCGCACGGCGGTGGGGGCGGTGTAAAACTTCGTGACCTGGTGTGCATCCACCACCTGCCAGAAGCGCGCGGCATCGGGGTAGTTCGGCACACCTTCGAACATCAGCGTGGTGGCACCGCATGCCAGCGGGCCATACACACTATAGCTGTGACCCGTGATCCAACCCACGTCCGCCGTGCACCAGTAGATATCATCCGGCTGCAAATCGAACACATAGTTCGTCGTCGTCGCGGCGTAAACCATATAGCCCGCGGTGGTGTGAACGAGGCCCTTGGGCTTACCCGTCGAGCCGGAGGTGTAGAGAATAAACAGCGGGTCCTCCGCATCCATCGGTTCGGGCGCGCACTCGGCAGGTTGCTGGGGAACGATATCATGCCACCAGATATCGCGGGGTGGATTGCCTCTCCCTTTGGGAGAGGCCGGATTTTCCCAATCGCTCTTGAGCGATTGGCCTTGAAAATCCGGGTGAGGGCTGGTTGAGCCAAGCGGTATGCAGCCCTCACCACTGCGGCTAAATTCGCTACGCTCATTAAGCCTCGTTGCCTCTCCCGAGGGGAGAGGCGTATGCGCGGCGCACTTAATATCCAGCACCAGCACATGGCGCACATTCAGGCCCGTTAATGCCGCATCGACGGTTGCTTTGAGGGGAATGGTTTTACCGCCGCGACGACTGACATTCGCGGTGATGATGAAATCGCTGGCGCAATCCTCGACCCGGCTGCGAATCGAATCCGCCGAGAAGCCGCCAAACACGACGGAGTGGATCGCGCCAATGCGCGCGCAGGCGAGCATCGCAAACGCTGCCTCGGGCACCATGGGCATATAGATCGTTACCCGGTCGCCTTTTTTGACGCCGAGCGATTTCATGGCATTGGCGAGTTTTGAAACTTCGATCAGCAGCTCGGCATAGCTGATGCGGCGAACATCGCCCGGCGTATCGCCTTCCCACAGAATGGCAATTTTGTTGGGCGTGGCCACCGCATGGCGGTCGATGCAGTTAGTGGTGATGTTGAGCGCTGCGCCTTCGAACCATTTAATGGAAACATCGCCCGTGAAGCTACAATTTTTTACCCGCGACCAGGGTTTTATCCATTCAAACTGACTGGCAATCTCGCCCCAGAACCCCTCCGGGTTGGCGATCGAGCGGGCATACATTTCCTCATACTGCGCGGCGTTGATATGCGCAGTGGGGAGCAAGCTTGGGAGGATGGGGAAGGTTTGGCTCATGGTGCGTGGTGGGTCGTGAGTGGTGAGTGGTGAACAAGACTATGCTACAGCATTTACAAAAACACCACCACCCACTACTCACGACCCACCACTCACTGAAAGAAAAAATGCTCCGCTACAAACTCACCCTCGAATATGACGGCACGCCCTATAGCGGCTGGCAAAAGCAAAGCGAGGCGCCAAGCGTGCAAGCCGTGCTTGAGGCCGCATGCACCCATTTCATGCAAGCGCCGAGCCCGCTTGAGGTGCAATGCGCTGGGCGCACCGATGCGGGCGTCCATGCCCGCGGGCAGGTGGTGCATGTGGATTTCGCGGAAAGCCGCGAGCCCCACACCATTGTGCGCGGGCTGAATGCCCTCATGGTGCCGCACCCGATTGCCGTGCTGAGTGCCGAATTGGTGGCAGATGATTTCTCCGCACGGTTTGACGCGAAAACGCGCCATTACCTTTACCGCATCATCAACCGCAAAGCACGCGGTGCGCTCGATGCCAATCGCGCCTGGCATGTCCATAAACCGCTCGATATCGCCGCGATGCAGTCCGCCGCGAACCTACTCATCGGGCGGCATGATTTTTCGAGCTTTCGCAGCACCGCCTGCCAATCGCAAAGCCCGATTAAAACGCTCGATACGCTGGTGGTGAAGCAACGCACCACCAACCCCGAGCAAATTATGATTTATACTTCCGCCCGCTCATTTCTGCACCATCAGGTGCGTAATATGGTCGGCACCCTGGTCTATGTCGGCATTGGCAAATGGAAAGTGGAACAGGTGGCCGAGGCCCTCGCCGCCAAAAACCGCCGCGCCGGTGGCCCCATGGCCCCGGCACATGGGCTCTATTTGATGCGGGTGGAATACTGAAGCGGAGATGAATCTTCGCATTTGCCGTGCTATTCACACTGACAATCAACGCGATTATGCTATAGTGGGGCCATGAAAAAGCTATCGCCGCCGCCCCCAACCGATGCTGAAACCGACGCGATGCTGCGCGATAAGCTGACCGATATTGAGGCGTTGATTGCCGCCATTATTGCTGAACTGCCCGATTGCGATATGAAGCTCGCCGAGCTGCTTGAGGGCGAGCCCGAGGCCGTGCGCCTGGCCATTATCAAGAAACTGCGCGAGCGGCTGAAGGCCCTGGCCCAGGAAAAAGAGAAGGAGCTTGATAAGCATCTCGATGCGCAAAAGCGGGTGCAGGTCGAGCGTCAGCGTAACCGCTTCATCCAGTGGCTGAGCTGGATTATGTCGGAAGAAACGATCCAGAAAATGCGCGACGCGTTTTTAGCCAATGCCATGCTCGAGCGTATTGTGCGCGGGGTGGGGCATGAAATGGCGGGGCGGGGGATGCATAATATTCAAGCCGCTGACCGGCGTGATCTGGGCGACCTGAGCCATAACGCGCCGATGGTGCCGGCCCGCGAGCGCGATAAAGATAAGGATAAAGGCTCTGGGCGCGGGTGACACTATCTAGGGTTCTTTCCTGCATTTTTTGCTGGCGCAGGGCTGCCCGATGCGAAATACTACCGCCATGGCCAACCACCCGCTAATACCCGATGACCGCCTGAGCGCCGATGAGGTCACCCGCGCGCTTGAAGGCCATATGGATAGTATCATGCAATTGCTTGAGGCAATGGCAGCCGAGCAGCCTGGGTGCGAGATGCGGCTTGCGGCATTGCTCGAAGGCACGCACGAGCAGGTGCGCAACGCCATTATCGATAAGCTGCGCGCCTTGCTACGGGCGCTGGTTGGCGAAAAAGAAAAAGAGCTCGACCAGTTTTTGGAGCCTGAAAAACGCGAGCGGGTCGAGCGTCAGCGCAATGTGCTGATGCAATGGCTGACCTGGTTGATGAGCGAAGACACGTTGCGTAAAATCCGCGAGGCATTCCTCGCCAGCCCGCGGGTGGAGCAGGCGGCACTCGACGTGGGCCAGGCCCTCGCCAATTTTGGGGTACAGCAGAAGTTGCGCGAGCAGATGCTCGATAAGAAGCTGGCCAGTGTGGTGAACGTGCCGCCACCACCGTTGCCGCAAGTTCCACCGCCAACGCCGCCGCAAGAACGCGATAAGGATAAGGGTAGCGGGCGGGGTTAGGGAATGCACTCACCTTTTGCGTTCGCCCGACGTGGTGCACGTGGCAAGAATAGACGTTCATTGGCTGGCTTTTCGAATTGATCGTAGGCACAACGTGCTGCTTGGGCAGCTTTTTTATCGGTCGTTGCATGGCACTGGTTATCGGCCCCGCGATAGCCGAAATAGGGTTCAGGCACTTCGCTTACATCCTCGAAATTGCGTACACGGCACATAGCGGCATCTTTTGCGGCGAACGAATTGGCATGGCGAAGGATATGTGCGTAGTCAGCTTCCCCTTTTTTGGGGTATTTTTGTATTCCAAATTCTGCTGCCTCGGCGCGTATATGGCGCTCGATGCAATCCTCATCCGAGAGATAGTTTCTAGGATATGAAAAGCTTTTTAAATAGGCGAAGATACCGCTATATTTCAATGGTGAGGGACGAGGCAGTAGGCAATAAATTTCTACTGCTTTCGCCGCCCTGCCAATGAAGCCACTCGCGGGGCTTCCTTCATGATGTTTGGGGTCAGGTCGCTTTGACTGCGATACGGGCGTTTCAGGCATGTGCATATTCTAGCAAAAACCATACGCCAATGGATGACAGTTTGATGACAAATGAGGTGTTTATGCCGCGTCGGCTTTTTGATTGATGTTGCCATCCTTAGTGCTGTCATGTTCCTTGACAGGATGTATTTATTGTAGTAACATTAAATCATCACCCGCGATTATGTGGGGATAAAGCCGAGAGGGAAAGTGAGGTGTAGTGTAACAAATAAGGATTAGGTTTTATGATGAAGAAAATATCTTACGACCCTGCAAAGCGGGAAAAAAATCTAATAAAACACAAACTAGATTTTGAATTTGCAGTCGAAGTTTTCTCTGACAATCACTTTACGTCCGATGATCTTAGGCGTGATTATGGAGAGGTTCGAAAAATAACTGTTGGTTATCTTCACAGCCGAATGATTATTCTTGTTTGGACACCTCGCGAAAATATTCGTCATATTATTTCAATGAGGAAGGCAAATGCCCGCGAAAAAAGATATTACAAAGAAGTCGCGCAAGGCATCTTGGGTTGACCCTGACGATGCGCCAGAGCTTACCAGAGAATGGTTTGAAATGGCGGATTTTTACAATGGTGACATACTTATCCGTCGCGGCAAAGGGCGGCCACCATCTATTAACCCCAAAGTATCGCAAACGCTAAGGCTGGACGCAGATATTTTGGCAGCGTTCAAGAATACGGGTGCAGGGTGGCAAACCCGCATGAATGAGGCTCTGCGCAAGGCGGCGGCGAAGCTTTAGGCCGCATCGGCCTCGTTAAACGCCACGCCCTTTTCCTTCAGCAAGGCTTGCAGCTCGCCGGATTGGTACATATCGCGCACGATGTCGCAGCCGCCGATAAATTCACCTTTGATGTAAAGCTGCGGAATAGTGGGCCACTGGGCGTAGGCTTTCACGCCTTCGCGAATTTCCTGGTCGGCGAGCACATTCACATCATGATAATCCTTGATGCCCAAGCGCTCGAGCACCGCGGCAACGGTGGCGGAAAACCCGCATTGCGGCAGTTTTTTGCTGCCTTTCATGTAGAGCACGATATCGTTCGCTTTGATGGTGCTTTCGATGCGGGCAAAGGCTGGGTTGGTCTCGGTCATAAGGGGCTCCCGTGGTGAGCGCTTTATATAGTAGAGTCAGCGGGCGGCGCAAGTGTGAATTGCTCGATGATGGCTCATCCACAATCGTGCGAGCTTTTGCTGGAACGCCAGGCAAAAGAAGGCTAGGAGAATGACACCCTATTCAGACGAGGAAGCCACATGAACGCCGCCGCCAGTCATACGCACGCCCGAGCCACGAACACCGAGCCGAGCCCCATCACCAAGGAGGTGATTGCCGCGCATGGGCTGACGCATGACGAATATGAGCGCGTAGTCGATATTCTCAAGCGCACGCCGAACCTGGTGGAGCTTGGGATTTTCAGCGTGATGTGGAGCGAGCATTGCAGCTATAAAACCACGCGAAAATGGCTGAAAACCTTGCCCACCACCGGACCGCAGGTGATTTGCGGCCCGGGTGAAAATGCGGGTGTGGTCGATATTGGTGATGGCCAGGCGGTGATTTTCAAAATGGAAAGCCATAACCACCCGAGCTTCATCGAGCCGTTTCAGGGTGCGGCGACCGGTGTCGGCGGCATTTTGCGTGATGTGTTCACTATGGGTGCGCGGCCCGTGGCCCTCATGAATGCCCTGCGTTTTGGCGAGCCGAGCAACCCCAAAACCCGCCATATTGTGAACGGCGTGGTGGCGGGCATTTCGCATTACGGCAATTGTGTGGGCGTGCCCACGGTGGGGGGCGAAACGATTTTCCACGCGAGCTATAACGGTAACCCGCTCGTTAACGCCATGGCGGTGGGCATCGCCGATGTGAATAAGATTTTCTACTCCAAAGCCTCGGGTGTGGGGAATCGGGTGATTTATTTTGGTGCGAAAACCGGGCGCGACGGCATTCACGGCGCGACTATGGCCAGCGCCGAGTTCGACGAAACGACCGAAGAAAAACGCCCAACCGTTCAAGTCGGCGACCCGTTCACCGAGAAGCTGTTGATCGAGGCGTGCCTTGAGTTAATGGCGACCGATACCATCATCAGCATTCAGGATATGGGCGCGGCGGGGCTGACGTGCTCAAGCCTTGAGATGGCGAGCAAAGGCGGGCTTGGGATTGCGATGACGATTGAGGATATTCCGATGCGTGAGGAAGGCATGACCGCCTATGAGGTGATGCTTTCGGAAAGCCAGGAGCGCATGCTGATGGTGGTGAAGCCCGGCTGCGAGGATGTGGCCTTTGGCATTATGAAAAAATGGGGACTTGCCTGCGCAACCATCGGCACGCTGACGGATACGGGGCGCATGGTGCTGACCCATCATGGTGAAATTGTCTGCGATATTCCGGTTGCGCCACTGAGTGATGCCGCACCGATCTATGATCGCCCCTACACGCCAACCCCCGCGCGCGCCACCATTGCGGCAAGTGAGGTCGCGTTAATGGATATGGGCCGGGCGCTTGCGACGTTGATCGCCTGCCCGGATGTGGCTTCGAAGCGCTGGATCTGGCAGCAATACGACCATATGGTGATGAACGATACCATCGCCCGCCCGGGTGGCGACGCGGCGATCGTGCGCGTGCATGGCACCGCCAAAGCCCTCGCCATCACGACGGATTGCACGCCGCGCTATGTGTTTGCCGACCCGTTTGAAGGGGGCAAACAAGCGGTGGCGGAAAGTTGGCGCAACCTCACCGCGGTGGGGGCAACCCCGCTTGCGATGACGGATTGCCTCAATTTCGGTAACCCGCAAAAGCCCGAGATTATGGGCCAGATTGTGGGGGCAATCGAAGGCATGGGGGCGGCATGCCGTGCGCTATCCTATCCCATCGTTTCGGGGAATGTGTCGCTCTATAATGAAACGCATGGCGTGGGTGTGCAGCCCACCCCGGCGGTTGGCGGTGTCGGGCTGCTTGCGGATAGTACGCGCCGCGTGGGCAGCGCCTTCACCGAGATTGGCCATAGCATTTTACTCATCGGCGAGACGCGTGGGCATCTCGGTAGCTCGCTTTACTTACGCGAAATTTGCGGCAGCGAGGAGGGCGCGCCACCGCCGGTGGATTTGGCGCTCGAGTTGAAGCATGGCGATATGGTGCGTAGTCTAATTGAAGACGGGCGGCTGGTTTCGGCCTGCCATGATGTGAGCGACGGTGGCTTGCTGGTGGCGCTCGCCGAGATGTGCCTGGGCCGTGGCATCGGCGCGCAGGTGCGCCTGATGACGGATTTGCCAGCCCATGCCTATGCATTTGGCGAAGACCAGGCGCGCTACCTCATCGCCGTGCCGCCCAATGCTAAAAGCGAGGTGATGGTGCGGCTCAACCAAGCGGGTATCATGTTCGCCGACCTTGGCGTCACGATTGCGGATACGTTGATTGTCGAAGATCACATGCGCTTACCCGTCGCCCATGTGCGCGACCTGAATGAAACCTGGCTGCCCGGCTTCATGGCGGCGTGAGGTAAGAAAGAAGTCGCCTGTGAGCAATCGCGGTGCCACGGGGGTGCCTCTCCTTGGGGAGAGGCCATGAGGCTTAG
>CAZZCK010000015.1:0-36083 GCA_964652475.1 uncultured Azospirillum sp. | reverse complement strand
TCGGTTAAGCAGCGATCGAGGATGATGCTCATCACCTCGCCTAAATGGCCGAGCAGCTCGCCGCCCTGGTGGGGGTGGAAGCGGTCGGCATGGCGCACCCCAAACGCTAGAATGGCAGGGCGTTTGATGGTCGGCAACTCGAGCCGCACAAGTGCGCAGCTGCGTACCAGACTCGAGCAATCAGCAAACACCATTTCAAAACCAATCGGCGGTTCGCCTTGGGTGTCGCCAATCAGCCGAACGGATTCACCGAGCAGCACCGCATTCGCCGTGCCGTTGGGCACAAAGCAGATGCCGGAATAGTTTTCCTCATGGTAATAGGTTTCGTACAATCCGGCCATGTCGGATTCCATCGCCAGGCGTACAATATCAACATCGAACCAGGTCATGAGGTCAGTCGTCAGAACATCGAGCAATTCTTCAAGATTGCGGGCCTGAATGGTGCTCACCACCGCGCGCTGTACTTGCTGCTGCACCGAGAGATTTTCGCGCGCGCTCGTCACCAACCCATGAAACCGGTCTTTCATTTTGCGCATGCCGCGGCGCAGATTATCGATCGCGTAATATTGAAAATCGATGACCCCGCGGCCATGCTGCTGCTCGGGCGGGGTCAGCACTTCGAATAAATCGGGGTGTTCGGCCAAAAATTGTGGGTTATTTTGCAGATATTCAATGACCAATTTCTTGGTCATCTCGGCACTTAAAATATCCGGTTGGGGCAGAGTTTGGCTCATAAATATCCTTTGATAATAGAACCACTCTAGCAGATTTTCAGGCCACATTCACCCGTAGGCATGGCCCCGCGTGCTGCGTACGGGCGTTTTAACGGGCGACTGATGCCAATGGGCCACCTGGAACACTCAGAAAATCCTGTGCCATCGTTCTGCAATGGCAGTTTGTATGGTTGGTGGCAGTTCCGAAAAAATAGCCAGACCGAATATGATAAACAGTAAGGGAAAAAGCCAAAGAAACACTTCAGCTTGATTGTAAATTGGGTGCGCTAGATCTTTCATGAAATCGTCTAAACCGTGGCCCCTGTCGCTTATGAGCCATATAGCAACGCTGCATACCCCGTACACCGTTATGATGATCATTGCCCATTTGGCGATGGTCGAGAGTAATGCCAAGGTTACCATACTTTATAACGACTGCCCCGTGGCCGCCCAATCCTTCAAGAATTGCTCGAGGCCTTTATCCGTCAGCGGGTGGTTGACGAGTGCTTTAATCACCGATGGTGGGGCGGTCATCACATGCGCGCCCATTTTGGCGGATTCCACGATATGCATGGGGTTGCGCACAGAAGCCACGAGCACCTGTGTTTCAAACTCGGGGTAATTATTATAGATGGTCACAATGTCGTGAATGAGCTGCATGCCATCCGTGCCGACATCATCCAAACGGCCGACGAACGGTGAAATGAACGTCGCCCCTGCTTTGGCGGCAAGCAGCGCTTGCGCCGCGGAAAAGCACAGGGTGACATTGACCATGGTACCCTGGCTGGTGAAATATTTGCAGGCTTTAAGGCCGGGCAGCGTCAGCGGCACTTTGATGGTCACGTTTTTAGCGATCTTGGCCAAATCCTCGCCCTGGCGCACCATGCCTTCAAAATCGGTCGCGACCACCTCGGCCGAAACAGGGCCGCTGGTGATGGCACAAATTTCCTTAATCGTTTCCTTAAAATCGCGCCCGGATTTTTTGATGAGCGACGGGTTGGTGGTCACCCCGTCGAGCAGGCCAGTATCGGCTAGTTCACGGATTTCTGAAATCTCGGCGGTATCGACAAAAAACTTCATGATTGCTCTCTTTGGGTGCTTGGTGCTTAGTGCCTGGTGCCTGGTTAATCATTTGCCAGGCACTAGGCACCATTTACCAGGCACTGCGTTCATAGAATGACCGAAACCAATCCGCAAGCAACCTCTCGCGCAGCCGTGCTGATGCCCGCACTGGTGGAGGGGGCGTTTGATTACCTGGTGCCTGAAGGCACGCCCGAAGGGGCGATTGTGGAGGCTACGCTTGCCTCGCGACCGTTGGTGGGTGTGGTGTGGGGGCAAGGAGTCGTGAGTCGTGAGTCGTTAGTCGTGAGCGAAGAAGCTGACCCATGCGCTGCCGTTCCTCCCCCTGTAGGTGGGAGGTTAGGAGGGGGGCGCAGTGAGTATAAGCCCCTGCCAGCACCCAGCACCCAGCACCCAGCACCTAAAAACAAGAAACCCTATAATCTCAAACCTATTACCCGCATCATCGATGACATTCCCCCACTGAAACCTGAATTTCGTGCATGGATTGATTGGGTGAGCCATTTCACGCTGGCCCCGAAAGGCGCGGTGCTAAGCCTATGTGGCCTGGCCCATGCAGCCAAAACCAACCGCAAAAAATATGTGGCACCGGAGTTTGTGATAACACTGCCGACATTAACGGCGGGTCAACAAGCGGTGGTGGATGCGTTGAAAGAAGAGGGTGGCGCCAAACCCATTCTGCTCGATGGAGTAACAGGTTCGGGAAAAACGGAGGTATATTTTCATAGCATTGCGGCGTGTCTTGAAAAGAAACAACAGGCACTGGTGCTATTACCGGAAATCGCGCTCACCCACCAATGGTTGGAGCGCTTTGAAAAAACCTTCGGTGTAGCACCCGTGGTGTGGCATTCGCGCATGACGCCGGCGGCCAAAGCCCGTGCATGGCAAGCCGTGGCGCGGGGTGAGGCGCCCATCGTGGTCGGCGCGCGCTCGGCCTTGTTCCTGCCGTTTGCGAATCTAAAACTTATCATTGTCGATGAGGAGCATGACCCGAGCTATAAGCAGGAAGAAGGTGTGCTCTATCACGCGCGGGACATGGCGGTGGCGCGTGCGCATTTTGAACGGATTCCGATTCTGCTGGTTTCTGCCACCCCCTCGCTTGAGACGATGGAAAATGTGCGCGAGGGTAAATATGGGGCGGTGAAACTGCCTGAGCGGTTTGGCGCGGCGGGTTTGCCGAGTGTGACGCTCGTCGATATGCGCATCACCCCCCCCGAGCGCGGGAATTTTATCGCTCCAAGCGTGAAGGCGGCGATGCTCGAAACTCTCGCACGCGGCGAGCAGGCGCTGTTCTTCATGAACCGTCGTGGCTATGCGCCGTTGTTGTTATGCCGCAGCTGTGGTCACCGCTTTCAGTGCAGCAACTGTTCGGCGTGGCTGGTGGTGCATGAGAAAAAAGTCGCCAGTCGCCAATCGTCAGTCGCCAGTGAAGAAAGAGTGCATCGCTCACTTCATTGCCATCACTGCAATCACCGTGAGCCAATGCCCACTGTCTGCCCAAGCTGTGGTGCGGATCACGAGAAATTAGCCCCCTGCGGTCCTGGGGTTGAGCGCATTGCGCAAGAAGTGGGTGATTATTTTGTTGGCGATGCAACCGCCCCAAATCTTGCAGTTCTCTCTTCCGATGAATCCATCAACACCGACACCTGGGCTAGCATCGAGGCGGGCAAGGTCGATATTATCGTCGGCACGCAGATGGTGGCCAAGGGCCATAATTTCCCGCGCCTCACGCTGGTGGTGGTGGTCGATGCGGATGTGGGGCTCGATGGGGCGGATTTGCGCGCTGGCGAGCGCAGCTATCAGTTGCTGCACCAGCTTGGCGGGCGTGCGGGGCGCGGCGATCTGCTCGGTCAGGTGCTGGTGCAAACCTACTCGCCCGACCACCCGGTGATGAAGGCGCTCGTTGCGCATGACCGCAATCGCCTGATGGCGCTTGAAGCCAAAGAACGCAAAGCGGGTGGATGGCCACCTTTTGGCCAACTTGCGGCCATTTTACTCGATGGCGTGGATGAAGCGAAGGTGCGCACTGCTGGGCAAATGCTGGCGCGCACTGCGCCTGATGATGCGCGCATCAAAGTGCTTGGGCCAGCACCCGCGCCCTTATCAAAACTGCGCGGGCAATATCGGTATCGCATCCTCATCAAGGCCGATAAAACGATTGGTCTGCAAGCAACGCTGCGGGCCTGGCTTCAGGGCCAGAAATTCAGTGGTGTGCGCATCAAGGTGGATGTGAACCCCTATTATTTTATGTAATCCAATGCGCCGCAAACTCCTTGCGGCGGGCCCAGTTCACGGCTATAAAACCCGCTTAATCTGGGGGTTTTATGGCATCATCCAACCGCATCACGATTTTTGATACGACATTGCGCGACGGCGAACAATCGCCCGGCATGAGTATGACGCGCGAAGAAAAACTCCTCGTTGCTGAAGTGCTCGACGGCATGGGAATCGACGTGATCGAGGCTGGGTTTGCGATGGCTTCGGACGGTGATTTTGAATCGGTGAAAGCGATTGCCGAAATGGCCAAAAACGCGGTGATCTGTTCGCTCGCCCGTGCGAAAGAGGCGGATATTCGCCGTGCGGCGGAAGCGCTCAAAGGGGCCAAGCGCCCGCGCATTCACACCTTCATGAGCACGAGCGACATTCACCTCACGCACCAATTCAAGCTGAGCCAGGAACAAGCGCTGGTGGTCATCAAGGATGCGGTGACCCTCGCGCGCAGCTTTACCGATAATGTGGAGTGGAGCGCGATGGACGCCACCCGCACCGAGCTTGATTACTTGGTGAAAGCGGTCGAGGTAGCGATTGCCGCGGGCGCTACCACCATCAACCTGCCCGACACGGTGGGCTACGGTACGCCTGAAACCATTGGTCGGATGTTCACGCATGTGATGGCCAACGCCAAGAACGCCGATAAAGCTATTTTCAGCTTCCATGGGCAGAATGATCTGGGCTTGGCGACCGCAAACTCGCTCGCCGCAGTGCAAGCCGGTGCGCGGCAAATTGAATGCACCATCAACGGGATTGGCGAGCGTGCGGGCAATACATCGCTCGAAGAAGTGGTGATGGCCTTGAAAGTGCGCCGTGATGTGTTTGGGTTAGAATGCGGTGTGAAGACCGAGCATTTGATGCGCGCGAGCCGCTTGGTGACGCAGGTGACGGGGCAGAATGTGCAGGTCAACAAGGCGATTGTGGGGGCAAATGCCTTCGCGCATGAATCGGGCATTCACCAGGACGGCATGCTGAAAAACCGCGACACGTATGAAATCATGACCCCCGAGTCGGTCGGCGTGACGAAAACGAATTTGGTGATGGGCAAGCATTCAGGCCGCGCCGCCTTCAAGGATAAGCTTGCTGAACTTGGCATTCGCCTGGGTGATAATCAACTGGAAGATGCCTTTGTGCGTTTCAAAACGCTGGCCGATAAAAAGAAAGAAATTTTCGATGAGGATATTCTCGCCCTGCTTGATACCGATGCGCCGGATGAGCGCTTTGCCTTTGCCACGCTTTACATCAGTTGCGGCAGTGAAGGCCCGCAAATGGCGCGGCTTGAAATGCGGGTCGATGGTGCAAATCGCCGTACCTTGGTTGAGGGTAATGGCCCGGTGGACGCGACCTTCAAAGCCATCCGTGCCCTGGTGCCCGGCACCGCCGAGACTGAGTTGAACCTCTATCAGGTGCATGCGGTCACCCGCGGCACCGAAGCGCAGGCGGAGGTTTCGGTGCGCCTCGAACGTGACGGCAAATTGGTGACGGGGCTGGGCAGTGATGTCGATTCGCTGGTCGCCTCGGCCAAGGCCTATATCAATGCGCTTAACAAACTCGAGCGTCTCACCCACCGCATCGGCGTGACGGATACGCAGGAAGGCAAAGCAAGCAGTGTGGAGACGAAAAAGGTCAAAGCGAGCGTGGCGGGTTAGTTAGCGGACGCTTCCATTTCTTTCGCTGACGATTGTTAAACTCGAGGGTTTTATTGTTACTGGATCGCGAGACTCTCTCGGAAAATTAGCCAAGTGCTTGCCCAGATTCTCACGAATAGTATTGGCATTTTTAATCAATTCATCGAGCGCTTCACGTCCGAAATCAGTTTTGAGTTTTTTTCGAGTTTCTGTACAAAAATCATCAAATATCGTTCCGAGTTCCGGGCAGTGTGCTTGATACATCAATGCCATGCGGCATGGGTCGATTTTATCTAGATCGTTAAGTAACTGCGCCGATAACGTTTTTTTATTTTCGTATTCCTCGTAAAGTTGCATATTTTTACTATCGCCCTCAAAAAGAACGCGCGCAGCGAGGGATTCAAATCTTCGTTTGTCAGCTTTGTCTGTAATGACGCCCGGTGGAAAATCACCAACAATCGCTTCGGGTAGATCATGCGCGTGGGCCAGTGCTTCGAGATGGTCAGGATCAAGTTTTCCATTGCTCACTTCAGCAATATCGCGTGCTTGCTTGGCAAGGCGCATCGTGTGATCGTACACCGTTTCTGGGTTAGGCATGCGACGGTTTACCCACCCAGTGCGCGGGAGGGTATCAAGCTCTTCCAATGCCGCCTCGAATCGATCATGAGCAGGCATGGCCAGGTATTTCTCGAACTGAGGAGCAATTTTTGGAAACTGCGCAAACATCTGCAGCAAAAATACTTGATCATCCACATCAGTAAAAAATGCTTTGATGCTAGCTGAAAGCGCGGATGCGCTTCTATTCGCTGCTAGATCTGCAGATGTCGAGGGGGGGGGTGCTGGCAGCATTATCTTACCGCCCCGCACCACTACGTTCGTCGAGTTTCTCCTCGACGCGTTCGAGCGTATTCTTGCTGTTGCGCATGATGGCCAGGGCGCCGAGGGCGACGGTGGAGATGCCAGCAAAAACGAGGGCCGTTTCGCGCTTGGCGCCGACCCCCAATTGCTCCCACCGCTTCCAGTTGCCAATCGTCATACCGCGCCAACCATGGGTCGGAATGTTGAAATTTTTCTCGAGCCGCTCGGCAATGGCGTTGCGATATTCGGTGACCAGTGCTTTGCGTTGCTCGCTATACGCCTCGGGCGTAATGGTTTTGCGCAGACTTTTCACCGAGATCGCATCGAACAAGCCGCTGATGCGACTGTCGCTGGTGGGTAATACGCCGAGCTTACCGTTGTATTTTTGATTGATGTCGCTAAATGGCGTGCGCGTTTCACCATGGCCCAGCACAAATGCATGGAAGAATCGCTCGCGGATGCGGTTACAAACACCAACCACCCCAAACGCCGTCGCCGCTACAAACGAGCCAACCGAGACCACATCCCAGTTGTTTTTGATACGAAACGGCGAAGCAAAAAACCCCTGCGGCTGAAATGTTTCAGCAAGCTCGGGGTTGGCACGATGTTCAGGTAGATCAACCATGCATCCAGTATAGCCGCTTGTGGAGGCCACAAATATGACAGTTTGATGAAATATCCCCGTGCCACAGGCATCAACGCGAACGGTGATAACCCTCACATTCCCCTTGCGTGAGGCCAAGGTGGCGCTAAGGTGCAACGCAATATCGAAGGAATTTCAATGTTCGGACTCGCAAAACTGTTTGGCATGATGTCGGAAGACATGGCGATTGACCTCGGCACCGCCAATACGCTGGTTTATGTGAAAGGCCGTGGGGTGGTGCTCAACGAGCCATCGGTCGTGGCGCTGCGCGAGGAGCGGGGGGTTAAAGTCCCCTATGCCTTTGGTAATGAAGCAAAAATGATGCTTGGCCGCACCCCCGAGAAAATCGAGGCCATTCGCCCGCTGAAAGACGGCGTAATTGCCGATTTTAGGGCAGCGGAGGAGATGATTAAATACTTCATCCACCGCGTGCATAACCGCAAAAGCTTCACCGGCCCCCTGATTGTGATTTGCGTGCCCGCAGGGTCAACCCCGGTCGAGCGCCGGGCCATTCAGCAATCCGCCGAAAATGCCGGTGCGCGCGATGTCTACCTGATCGAAGAGCCCGTCGCTGCCGCCATTGGTGCGGGCTTGCCGGTAAGTGAGCCGACGGGCAGCATGATTGTTGATATTGGCGGTGGCACGACGGAAGTGGCGGTGCTTTCGCTCTCGGGGATTGTCTATGCGCGTTCGGCCCGCGTGGGGGGCGACCGGATGGACGAGGCGATCATCAACTATATTCGTCGCTATCATAATTTGCTGATTGGCGAAACGACGGCCGAGAAAATCAAAAAAGAAATTGGTGCTGCTTGCCCACCGCATGACGGCCAAGGGCGACTGATCGAGATCAAGGGCCGTGATTTACTCAACGGCGTGCCGAAGGAAATTGTGCTCAGCGAGGCACAAATCGCCGAGGCGCTGGCCGAACCAGTGCACCAAATCATCGAGGCGGTGAAGGTGGCGCTGGAATCCACCCCGCCGGAGCTATCGAGCGATATTGTCGATAAAGGTATCGTGATGAGTGGCGGCGGGTCCCTGCTGCGGCATCTCGATTTGGTGGTCAGCCACGCGACGGGTCTACCGGTATTTGTCGCCGAGGATGCATTGAGCTGTGTTGCCATCGGCACTGGCAAAGTGCTCGAGAATTTGCCGACCTATCGGCATGTGCTGTTTAAGCAGGAGTAGTTTGGATTGCTTCAGGTTTGGTCTGCTGACCGACATTGCGCGCAACATCAAGGCTCTGCCGGAACCTTCTTAGTCGTTTGGAATAAAAACCTTACCATCTTGTCATTCCCGCGAAGGCGGGAATCCCCTTAATACGTGAAGGAGATTCCCGCCTTCGCGGGAATGACAAAGACTGAGAGAGTGTACAAAAATTAAACGAAATGAGTATAACTCATGCTAGGAGTCTCGTGCAAGGTCTCCAGCCACAATGCGCTACAGCGCCGCCTCAACCATGATTTCGACCGCCCATTGCGGTGAAGCGAGTTTGGCCTCGACGGTCGCGCGTGCCGGAGTTTTGCCAGGCACCACCCAGGCGTCCCACACCGCGTTCATTTCGCCGATGGTTGCAATATCCGTTAGCCAGATATTGGTTTTGAGCAGCTTGGTTTTATCGCTGCCCGCTTCGGCCAGCATCGCGTCAATCTGTGCCAAAATATCCGCCGTTTGTTTGGCGACGGATTGACCCGCCGCGTCCCCCGCCACGACACCGCACAGATAGACCGTGCCACCATGCACCACCGCTTCGCTCATGCGCGGGCCAGCTTCGATACGGGTAATGGTCATAGACACTCCTTCGTGATGGATTAATGGACCCGATTGCTCAGGCGGCGTGGGACGCATGTTCGCGCCAGGCAGTGATTTGCGCAATGCCGGCGCGCGCGGCGGCATGCTGCTGCTGTGTAATCGTTTGCTCGAGTTTGCGTGCTACCGCTTCCATCCAGTCCCAACCGGCGAGACGGGCGGCCATGGCCCGCAACATCAATTCGTTGAGCGGCGAGGCAAGCATTGCGCGGTAGCCTTCAGCATAGGTTTCACTCGCTTGCTCGATGGCGTGCAAGGCTTCCTCAAGCCCATCGTGATTCTGTGTGGGCGAGCCGATCAATGGTACCAGCGCCCGCTCGGCCTCAAGCCGCAGCATGGCGGCAAGGTCACCGTGCTGGTACGCCGCATTGAGGCGATGCATGGCCTGGGCTCCAAGTCCGGTTTTTTCCATAGGCTCGGCCCGATCCGGGTGTAGGGTTTTGGCAAGATTACGGTAGCGGCTTTTAAGCTCGCTGCGGCGATGAATCATCGCCTCTTGCTGACGCATAACATCGGGTACGGCGGCCTCAAATGTAGGGTCGCTACTCCAGCTATCGCGTGATTGTTCGAGCGCGGCCAAGCGCTCGGCAGCATCGCCGATGGTAGCATAATACTGGCTGGCAAACTCACTCAATTCACCTTCGAGCGCGAGCATACGACGCGCTTCACGCTCGAGTGTATCGAGCGTGGCGTGACACCGCTCCTGCCAATACAGCGCCTGTGATGAGCGCTGCTCGGTGGTAATACCCCGAGGGCTTTTTGTACTTAGAAAAGGGTTTTTGTCCATCGTTTGCTGATACGCCTAACGATGGGTGCTGCCAAGCATTTTGCCATCGTCATCCGCAGCATTCTAACCTGACTGCCGCAGCGCCTCGCGCACCAGGGCGACGGTAATGGCTCGACCCCGCGCCAGCGATATCCGATCCATCCTCTGCACAAATTCCTCGATCGCGGCATGGCTGCGTTCGATATGTTGCACCGCCAGCGCCAGCACTTCGGGTGCCACGCGTAGCTGACGATCCGAGAATTGCTTGGCCAATAAGCCCATCAGCAAGGCATCATCGGGCGCACCAAGCTGGGTGGTCGGCAGCGCCAAAAGTCGCGAACGCAAATCCGGCAGAGTGAAGCTAAGGTTAGAGGCGGGCGTACTTGCGGTCATCAGTACGTAATCGCCACGGGCGCGGGCATGGTTGATGAGTTGGGCGAGTGCCGCCTCGTCGCGGATCGCTTCAAGCCCATCGATCACCCAGGCATGATTATCGGTAAGCAGATGATCGGCCGGTGCGCTGCCCAGACGCTCGGGTGCGATGAACCCTGCGCGGCTGCGATCCGCGAAACAATGCGCCAGATGGGTTTTGCCGCAGCCTTTGGGCCCATAGAGGAGCATAATCGAATAGGGCCAGTTCGGCCAGGATTCGAGGACGGCCACCGCATCCACGTTACTTGCCGAACGGATATAATCCGCAGGGTCGTAACTGGTCACACCGGCAAAGGGCATCACAAGCTGTGTCATAGATAAAATCAACGCCCGGTGAAATTATTGGTCGAGGTAAAGCCCCGATTGCAAATAGCGGCTGACCGCGAATTTGGCGAGCACGCCAATCACCGCCGTGAGCGGTACGGCGAGCAGCACGCCGACAAAACCCAGCAGCACTGCGCCGGCCAGCATACCAAACAGCAGCCATAGGGGGTGAAGTCCGACCCGGTCGCCGATGATTTTTGGAGTGAGGATTTGCGCCTCAAGAATTTGCCCGGCACCAAACGTAGCCAAGACAAAGAAAAAGCCGGCATCGACCCCAAACTGGCCATAGGCCACCATCAAGCCCAGGCTGATGGAAATCGCTGAGCCGATATAGGGAATAATAATCACGCAGCCCGCCAAAAGTCCTAGCACCAGGCCGAAATTCAAGCCAATGATGCTGAACAAAATGAGATAAAATACCGACATGATGAGCATCACCGTCACCTGGCCACGTAAATAGGCAGCCAGTGTGCGGTTGATGAGGGTGATCTGCTCGCGAATGGTTTCGGCATAGGCTAAGGGCAGCATGCTATCGACTTTTTTTACCACCGACGGCCAATCACGGATTAAATAGAAACACACAATCGGTGTAATCAGCAGCAAGCCGGTGAGGTTGAGTAGTGCTGCGCCCGACGAGAACAAGCGGGTGGCCAGCTGGCCGATGCCGTGGATGGCGCGCTGCACCAGTTCGCCGGAATCGGCAGGAATGGCTTCAGGTCCGGTGCCGGTGATATCGTGCAGTTGTTTGAGCACGGGGGCCGCCCAATCACGTATATTGGCCTCGACATTCGTCAGCATCTGCGGCGCGCGCTCGACCAAGTTGTTGAGCTGCTGGTAAATCATCGGCGCGATCCATACAATCAACGCTGCAATCATCGCGCATAGACTAAGCGTGATGACGGCTGTGGCCGCCGTACGCCCGAGGCCAACTTTTTGTAGCCGCACGGCGAACGGATCCATCAGATAAGCGACGAACATGCCAAGCACGAACGGCAGCAAAATCGGCTCAACCGCGCGCAGAAAAAGAACAAATAGCGCGACAATCGCAATCCAGATCGCAAAGTGGAACCAGCGTGCCTGCCAGCTGGAGTGCGCGGAGTTGGAAGTGGCCATGGGGTCAATCCTTTTCAGTTAGCGTAGCGATAGGGTCCAGCCATCCGCATTGATCGTCACGCGGATACCTTGTTTTTTCAGCCGCTGTTCGAGCGCCGCGGCGTCGCCTTTGAGGTAGATGATACCGCGTACCTGCGATAGGGTAATGGTTGGCAGCTCGAGGTATAGCACTTCAGGCGCGGCGCGCAAAGCAGCTTGCATGCGCGATAATTCTGCCGGGGTGACATAATGTAACATCGCCGGTAGTTTGATGGCACCACTGCGCAGTGCAAGCTCATTCTCCGAGGTTGAGGTCGCGATTTGGGTGACGGCAGAAGCAATCGCAGCCGCGGCTTTCGCGATGCGCGTATCAGTTTTTTCTTCGGTGGTTTCGGGGGTAATCTCGATGATTTCGTTACGTGCCGGCCGGTCAAGTCGTAAGCGGCGCAATAGGATATTTGAGGCATCGGCGGTTTGTGCTGGCCCCAGGGTTAACACCGCGATGATGATCTCTTCGGCGCCATAACGTGCGAACATGGGCTTGAGTTCTTCGGCAGTGACGCTCAGCGCGTTTTGATAATCGATCAAGCGTCGATCATCAAAATCACCGCCAGACAGCAATACCCCGGCGCGCGATTGCCGGCGTACCTCGTCCGATAACGGTGCGCGCAGCAAATTCTCATTTTCCCATAAATAGGTTTTTTCCGGCGCATGGTATAGCGACAGCAACAGTACGGCGCGCGCGGTCGTCGCCACATCGGCGGCGGGGGGCGGTGGCGCATCCAGCTTTAAGGCGCGACGCAATGGTTGCTCGATAATGGTCACCACGACTTCGCTCGTCGTGGTATCGCCCACCCGGCGGCTTTGCACCACGTTCGCACCGCGGATAATTTCGCCATATTGGCTGGCGGTGAAGCGGCTGACGGCCCCACCCGGGTCCTTCACCCCAAGCTTACCGGCGGCGATAAACACCGCGCGCCGCTTGGCAAAATCGATCGCTTTTTGGCTGGCTTTTGAGCTGAGACTATCCACGCCGACGGCAATCACCCGCACCTCCTGCATCGCGCCATGCGCTAGGGCCGGCGCTAAACTTGCCGCAAGCGTCAGCAGCAATATCGCCCCTAGATGCGGGATATTCATCATACATTACCACCGTGATCGTGCACTGGACACCGTCGCATTTGGGGGTTAACCTGAGCCATCGATTTAATGACCCTTTCACCGATGGTTTACCGCATATGAACGCCCCAATCAACGCACGATATAAATCCGCCGGGGTCGATATTGCCGCCGGTAATGATCTGGTCGAACGCATTAAGCCCCTCGCCAAAGCCACAAGCCGCGCTGGGGCACTCGGTGGCCTGGGCGGATTTGGTGCAATTTTCGACCTTAAAGCCGCCGGATTCGAGGACGCGCTGCTGGTTTCAACCACCGATGGGGTCGGCACCAAGCTCAAGCTCGCGCAGCAGCTAAATAATCACAAAACCATCGGCATCGACCTTGTGGCCATGTGCGTCAACGACCTCATCGTGCAGGGCGCCACCCCGCTTTTCTTCCTCGATTATTATGCGACGGGCAAACTGAATGTGGACGTCGCCGCTGAAGTCATCGCAGGCATTGCTGAAGGCTGCCATCAGGCGGGCTGCGCGCTGGTGGGCGGTGAAACGGCGGAAATGCCAGGTATGTATGCGGGTGAGGAATATGACCTTGCGGGATTCTCGGTCGGCGCTGTCGCGCGTACGCAACTTTTGCCCAAATCGACCATGCAGGTGGGTGATGTGTTGCTCGGTATCGGCAGTCGCGGCATCCATAGCAACGGCTATTCGTTGGTGCGCAAAATTATTGCCGATTCCGGGATCGACTTAGCAGCACCGCCGCCCTATCCTTGCATGGCCAAAACCATGGGCGAGGCACTGCTTTCACCCACCCGTATTTACGTGAAATCGCTGCTGCCGATTTTAGCGCATGGCCATATCAAGGGGTTGTGCCATATCACGGGTGGCGGCATCACCGAGAATTTGCCACGCGTGCTACCAATAGGCATTGGCGCTGAGATCGACCTATCGAGCTGGCATTTACCCGCGATATTTGACTGGCTTCGCCGCACCGGGAGCATCCCAAGCGAGGAGATGCTGCGCACCTTCAATTGCGGCATCGGTATGATCGCGGTAGTTGCGGCACAGGATGGTTTCATGGTGCGCGAGGAGCTCGAAAAAGCGGGTGAAACCGTGAGCATTATCGGTGAGCTTACAAGTCATCAAGGCAGCGGCGAGCGCGTCACTTACAGCGATAGCGATTTATGCGCCGCGTAAAAACGGCGGTGTTGATTTCCGGCCATGGCAGCAATCTGCAGGCGCTGATTGATGCTGCCGCCGCACCTGATTTTCCAGCGGAAATTGACCTCGTCATTAGTAATGTCGATACCGCCTACGGCCTCACCCGCGCCCAGAATGCGGGTATCCCGACCGTCGTCATCCCGCACGGCAATTATGCAAGCCGCGAAGCGTTCGACCGCATGGTGGATGCGAGCCTTAAAACGCACGATATCGCGCTCGTCGTCATGGCGGGATTCATGCGCATTTTATCGGATTGGTTTGTGGCCGAGTGGGCGGGCAAGCTCATCAACATCCACCCATCGCTATTGCCCAAATATAAGGGCCTTCACACCCATGCCCGGGCACTTGAAGCGGGTGACGCTGAGCATGGCGCGACGGTGCATTGGGTAACGCCCGAGCTTGATTCGGGCGAGATAATCATGCAGCGTGCGATTGCGGTGTTGGCGGGCGATACCGTAGAATCGTTGAAAGAACGGGTGCACGCGCTTGAGCACCAACTCTATCCTGAAGCGGTGAAGCGGGTGGCCGCAAAACTACTCACACGTACATAGCGGACTGTTATCCATGCGGAGCCTTCCATGGCGACCCCGCAGGGTGGGAGCTCGAGGGCAGGCCCGTCAGTGCGCAAAGCGCTTAAGAACTAGCCAACAATCTCGCACCCGCTGAAGAAGAACGCGATTTCGATCGCGGCGTTTTCGACGGAATCGGAGCCATGTACCGAGTTGCGCTCGATCGACTCGGCGAAGGTTTTACGGATGGTGCCTTCGGCCGCATTGGCCGGGTTGGTCGCGCCCATCAGGTCGCGGTTGGCTTGCACGGCGTTTTCTTTCTCGAGCACCTGTACGACGACGGGGCCGGAGATCATATAGTCAACCAGCTCGCCGTAAAACGGGCGATCTTTATGCACGAGATAAAATTGCTCGGCCTGGTGGCGGCTCAATTGAATACGCTTTTGCGCGACAATGCGAAAGCCATTGCTTTCAAACATGGCGTTGATGGCGCCGGTGAGGTTGCGCTCGGTCGCGTCGGGCTTGAGGATGGAAAGCGTGCGTTGGGTGGTCATGGCTATCTCCGTCGGTGAGTCATTCAAGTTGCGCGGCTTCTAGGCGAAGTCATGCTGCAGTGCAAGCGTTTTGTCGTGCGTGAAAGGGTTGAATGCCCCGTAGGGATAGGGTAAACCATGGCTATCATCCGCGTTTAGTTGCTCCATTGAGGTTGCTTCATGTTCAAATCAACGATTGCCCTGCTGCTGGTCATGGGCGCGGTTGCGGCGTGCGAAGGCGGTGCCTCGCTCGATGCACTGCGCAATGTCGAAGCCAGTGGCGATGCCTATCAGCAAGCACTGATCAACGCTTACCGCGACGAGGCAGAACACGCCGCCGAGCGCTATGATTGGGCGCAGGCCGAATATTTTGCCACGCAAGGCTTGCGCGCGGCCGATGGCGAGGAGGTGATTCCACCCGAACCGGCACTGAGCGAATTGCCCGACGCCGAGCGGCTCGCCTTGAGCGAGGCGCGCACTAAACTTGTGGATGCGGTCGCGGCCAATCGCACCACGCAACCGGAAATGGCGTCGGCGGCGATGCTGGCCTATGATCGCTGGTTGGCGCAAGCGCAGGGCGCGGGCGAGGAAATCTTGGTGGATACGACGGATGCTGCATCTGCGATCAATGCTGCACGCGTGATTGAGCAACGAACCTTGTTTGAAGCGGTGCTGGCGAAGCTCGACCAGGCCTATGCCGCAAGCGGTGCCGATTTGCCGACGACGACGATCGCGCCTGAAAGCGACGCCCGCGTGCTCTATTTCCCCTTCGACAGCGACCGCATCGGCGACTCGGCAACGGCGGCGCTCAACGCGCTGGTCGAGGTGGTGGCGGCCAAGCCCGAGGCGCGCATCAGCGTCAATGGGCATGCCGACCGTGTTGGCAGTGTGCAATATAACCTTGATCTGTCCGAGCGGCGTAGCCGATTTGTGGTCAAGGCACTCACGCATAGTGGCGTTGATGCCGCGCGTATCAGTTATTTTGCGTTTGGTGAAAGTGATCCCGCCATCCCCACCGCCGATGGGGTCGCCGAGCCACGCAATCGCCGTGTCGAGATCGCGGTTGAGTAGCCCGGTAACGCTGAGGAAGGCTGTTCACGTCGTGAGGCAGCAGGTGGTGTTATGATGCTCGCGCATTATCTTGAGGTAATGCAAAGCCGGGCGCAATTTCTTGCCCTGATCATCCCGATTGCCTACTTCATCGGCGCCGCATTCGCCCGCGGCTATTTCACCCAAGCGCTTCGCGCGGGTCAACGCCTCATCACCCGGCTTGGCCAAAAACTCGACCGCCCAGAGCGTGGGCCCACCACCTTGATTTACCGCGGCATGGTAGCGCTTCTCATGCTGCTGATACCGATGGTGGGGCTTTCGCTGTTTCTCGTCGTGCCTGTTCCCTGGCGCGAGCTGCTCGTCGTATTTTTATTGATCGCCTGGTTTGGCCAGGCCTTCAACACCCTGCCAGATTATCAGCTATGGCGGCGCGCCCGGGCTGGTCGTATGACGCTTGAGTCTGTCGAGTATAATCGCTTGTTCACCGATACGCACGCGCTGCTGCGTCACCGCATCTGCATGCACATGACGGCATTTCATGTCGATATAGTGGGTGGTAGCTTCTGGTATATGCTTGCCGATCTTCCGGCGATGACGGCATATCTGATCATCATGGCGGCGGCACGTAGCTACGATCGTGGTGTTTTTGGGTGGGCGGCGCGCCAGCTTGCGCGAATCATGACGGCGATCCCAACCGCTATCACGCTCCTGCTCCTGCGCCTCGCCGCGATTTTTATTCCCGGCACACGCTCGCTTGCATCGCTACGCAGTGGCGATATCCTGACAGCGACGGCGGATATACTTGGGATTGCGCTTGAGGGTTCGTTGCATAAAAATCCCAGCGGCTGGGTGGGTAGTGGTACTGCGAAGGTGATGGCCAGCCATTTTGGCTGCACACTTGGCCTCATTTTAGTAGCGATGGTATGGCTTACATTGCTGCTCGCTAGCCCCACGATTATCGCTGCCTTGCATCAGTAACTACTGCTATTGCACGATGCGCACTTTGCGGATACTGCTGCCCACGGATTGGAGCACCCTCATAAGTGTGTCCGCATCCGGGGCGAAGAAATAGCGTGGATTGCCGGTCGCTGGGTCGATCGAGGCACAGGCGCTCAAGGCCGAAATATCGGCGGGCGATTGCGAGGCAAAACTGATGGTAAAAACGGTCGCCCCAGCATTTTTGGCGTTCGTGCAAGCGGCAAGAAACGCTGGATAATTCGGGCAAGGCGCACCCGGGATGGGTGGTTCACCGTAAAAATCGGTGCCAAAAGTACAGCCTGCGGGCTCGACCATAATTTCGCCGTCCGTGAGTAAGACCAGATTTTTCCCACGGCTGGTCGTGGCCCCGTCGCTGCGTGCGGTGCGTGGTGGGGGCACGTTATTATTGTTCACCGCGCGCGGGGTTATGATACCAACCACGTCAATCGACGGTAACCCCGCTGTCGAAGTGACACCGCTTGGCACCGAGGCATCGGTAATGCCTGAAACCATGTTGGCTCCAGCACTCATGCCGAAATGATCGTAGTTAGCTAAGCGTGAAGTCACTGCTGCCACTGCCTCAAACGCATGGTCACGGTTCGAGGAAAGCCCCCATTTATTCGAGATATATTGCGTATAGCCGACCAGGCCAAAACGTACATTAGGGTTGTTCGCGCCGGCTGGTAAAATCGAATTAATCATGGCGCTGATGGCATTTTTCTCGACCTCAATACGCGTCAAACCACCGCAATTAGGGCAAGTGACCGCCGTCGAGCCCGATTCATCGACTACCATCACCACATCGTAATCGGAAGCCGATAGGCTCGTATCCAAGCCGGTAACGCTCGCCCCACGTGCGGCTAAGTTCGTGATCCCAAAATTGCTCACAAAGGCGGTGCGCACGTTGGCGGTTGCGGAAACACTAATCCGCCCATCCGCCGAGATAGAAATATTGGGTGTCGGGCGGGGGATGCCCAAATAATTCGCCGGGTAATTGAGCGCAAAAAAGGCTTGCGCAGTTGCTTGCCGGGTCGCATTCGAGGTGCCGTTATCCATCGCGGCGGCGGCGAGGGCGGCGGCATCACTCGCTTGCTGAATTTTTTGCCGCACCAGCTGCTGATAGCCCAGATCATAGCCCGCCCCCGCCACGCCGACCAGAAACAAAAAGCCAAACCCGGCGAGGATAAGGATTGTCCCGGCTTGATCAGCGATAAAGCGCGGCAGTAAGGATGGTCGCAACGAATGCATATGTATGGGTTCCTATGCGGTTAAGGAATCGGACCCGGGCCAGGCCGTGGGCCAGGACCTGGTACCGGGAACGGACGTGGTAACCCTCCGCCGCCGCCATCGGGCGGCACTTCACCGGGTGGGGGCGGCGCTGGTGCCGGAAGCGGTATGGGGGTCGGCCCTGGGGTCGGTGGTGGTGTTGGGCTCGGCGTTGGCGTCGGCGGTACAGCGGTCACCGGGAAGGTCGGCGGTAAGTCGAGCAGCTCGCCATTGCGCGGAATGAAATAGGTGCGTTTGACGTAAATCCGGGGGGGCAGGGCAAAGCGAAAGCCGCCAGCGCCCGTCCCGCCGGCCATGCCAACCCCCTCGAGCAGGGACTGAAAAATCGGCTGGTATTGGTAGAATACCTCGCTGACAATAAAGTTACCGCTGGGGGTTACCGTGGGTGTGAATCCGGCTAGAAGATCGGCTTGCGCCGCTGGCAAGCTTGGTGCAAGGCCTGCCACCGCCGGGGTAATGGCCGAAGGTGCGAGGCCGTTCACTTCGCTGATGACGCAATTCGCAGGCGATTCGTTGTCGCAACCCGAAAGCGTGCCGCCCCCGGCGATTTGCCAGCGCACGCTCATCACGCCATTCAGCTTACGTACCGAGGTAATGATCGCTGCCTGACGGCCAGGGTCGCCATACTGGCCCATAATGCGAGTGATCTGGGGAAAGACATTGGCATTGATCTCACCGACGCTGATTTCACCCGCAGCACCCGCTGCCGTCGCCGGGTTATATTGCGTCACAATGTCGGCCAGTACGTAGCCGGATTTTTCGAGTTTCTGCTGAATTAAAATCAGCCGTGCAACCTCAACACCACCAAACAGCAGCAGAAAAAACAGCGGAAATACAAGTACAAACTCGATCAGTGCGACGCCACGCTCGTGCCTTAAAAAGCGAGCGATACCAGGCACCATTGCTATGCGTTGCGAGTTATTGCGGTTCATTTTTAATCACCGTCGCTGAGCTGATAGTGAGCACGCCGTTTTGTCCAAAAGCAGAACGAAACACCGGAAATAACACCCGCCATAAATAGGTCACGCGGATTTCGACGAGTGAGCCGGAACCGCCAAGTGCGGCATTATCAAGCGCGCCGGGGGGATCATAGGCAGCTGGGTTGCCGCCATTCTCTTCCCATCGCGTGCAGGTGGTCGGATAAGGCGTGTTGAGATTATCCAGGCAAATATCGGGAATTGGGGGGGTGGCAGTGGTATTGCTGCCCACCACGCGCGCACTCACCGATACCGATTCGGGATTAATCAAGCCCAGGGTTTTTTGTGCAATAGCCGCGCGTACGCTACAGGCACGGTCGGCACAGCCCGGGGTGGTGGCGCCAATACCCGAGCTGCGCGACACTTGCTGCGTTGCGCTTTCCACCGCCACTTGGGTCATCATGATCAGGCCAAACTCGATAATGCCGAACAGGAGCAAAAAAAACACACCCGAGACAACCGCAAATTCGATCGCCGTTGCGCCGGTTTGTTCGCGCCGAAGTTTGCAT
Organism: uncultured Azospirillum sp.; assembly: GCA_964652475.1. Classification (GTDB taxonomy): domain Bacteria; phylum Pseudomonadota; class Alphaproteobacteria; order Rickettsiales; family UBA3002; genus QFOX01. The sequence continues at coordinate 16,291 of CAZZCK010000015.1, read as the reverse complement.
AACAGGGGGGTCGTTCGCATGCGCTTCCTTATGATACTGAGAGTTAAGTATAGCAGTTTTTGGCGCGCATGGCCAACTTAAAGACTGCCGCGGCCCAGGGTTGCCTGATCGCGGTGGATATAGACATGCTGCAATAGCCCGCAGGCCATGAGGGTGGCGATAAGAAACGAGCCGCCATACGATAAAAACGGCAGCGGAACCCCGACGACCGGGATCATGCCCATCACCATCGCCATATTGATAAAAATATGAATGAACAGCAGTGCCGCCACTCCCGCTGCTAGTAACCGGCCATAGGTGGTGCGTACCCGCGCTGCCAGGGTCATGGCAAAACCGATGAGGATGGCATAGAGTGCGATTGCCAGCAGCGCACCCAAAAATCCCAGTTCTTCGGCCATCATGGTGAAGATAAAATCGGTTTGTTTCTCGGGCAGGAAATCGAGTTGACCTTGCGATCCCTGAAGTAGCCCTTTGCCCGCCAACCCGCCCGAGCCAATCGCGATCTTGGATTGGATAATATTGTAGCCCGCACCGAGCGGGTCGGAGCTTGGGTCGAGAAACGTCAACACGCGCTGCTTTTGGTAATCATGCAAGAAATGATACGCGACCGGCACGGCGGCGGCGGCACCAACCAGGGTGCTGGCAAAATACCACCAGCGAATCCCCGCCATGAAGCACATCGCAAAGGCAATCACCGAAACGATGGTCGCGGTTCCGAGATTCGGCTGCTTCAAAATCAGGGCGACGGGCACCAGGGTCAAGGCCGCCGGGATCATCAGCGCTACCCAGTGGCGCATGGTCTCAAGGCGAATGCTGTGAAAATAACGCGCGAGTGCCAGGATAATCCCGATTTTCATCAGTTCCGACGGCTGGAGATTGAAAAACCCAATCCCCACCCAGCGCTGAGCGCCCAGGCCCATGATGCCAACCAGTGCCACCATCACCAACAGCGCGAGGCAACCGAGGTAAATGATATACGAGGCCCGTAGCAGCAATGCTGCCGGCATCATCACCAGTGCCGACATAAGTGCAAGGCCGAGCACTAGCCGTAATGCTTGCGGTAACGCAAAAACCCGCCAGTCGCCGCCGGAGGCCGAATATTGCATCATCAAGCCAAGGGCGCACAGGGCTAAGGTCACCACGAGGACCCCCTGATGCATACTGCGTAACCGCTTACCCATCCGTTTGATCGAGGCGCTGTACATCATGCAGGTTGCTCGCTTGGTGTTTCACTATTGGGTGGATTGGCGCGCAGCTCAAGCGCTTTTTGCAGCACATCGCGTGCCACCGGGGCCGCAGCCGAGGCGCCACCCCCACCATGTTCGATGATCACCGAGCAGCATAGTTCGGGTGCCGCAATCGGGCCATAGCCGACAAACCAGGCATGGTGACGAAACTCCCAAGGGATAGTTTTCTGATCCTGCCCGGGGACAAGTAATTTGCGCACTTGCGAGGTGCCGGTTTTGCCGCCAAACGCATAGCGCGGATCGCTGATCATGCTGCCACGCGCGGTGCCGCGTGGGGCATTCACCACCGCATCCATCCCCGCGCGTATCAGCGCCAGATGCTCGGGCGTCACTGCCACCTCGCCCACCAGCTTATCCGGCTCATTGAGCAGCAACCGTGGCAGAATTTTTTTACCACCATTGACCATGCGGGCGGTCATGATCGCCAGCTGGAGGGGGGTGGTCAGCGAATCCCCCTGGCCGATCGCGCTGTTGATGGTCTCGCCCGGATTCCAGGCCCCGCGCCCGGCGTTCTTTTTCCACTCGGGGCTGGGCACAATCCCCGGCTGCTCGCCGCGAAGGCCCAGGCCCGATTTTTGCCCCAGGCCAAACTCGCGCGACATAGTGGCCAGCGCCTCGATCCCGATCTCGCGGGCGACGGTGTAAAAAAATACGTCGCAGGATTGCTCGATCGCCTGGGTAATGCTGAGCGTGCCGTGGCCCTCGCGCTTCCAGCAGCCAAAGGGGTGGCTGCCCAAGTAAAACGAACCGCTGCAATGAATGCGCGAATGCTCGGTGAATTTGCCGGAGGTCAGCCCAGCCAATGCGGTGATCATTTTGAAGGTTGATCCTGGCGGGTATTGCCCGGCGATTGCCTTATTCATCAGCGGTGCGCGGATATTGGCTTTCAGGGCGTTGTAATAGTCGGCTTTGATGCCTTTACTGAACTCGTTGGGGTCGAACGCCGGCATCGAAACCAGCGCAAGCACCTCGCCCGTATGTACATGCATGACCACAATCGCGCCCGATTCCTCGCCCAGGCGGGCCACGCAAAACTCCTGCAAGCGATTATCGATGGTAAGCGGCAATGGCGCGCCCGCGATCGGCGCGGTACGGGCCAATTCGCGTACCGGCGAACCGGCGGCATTTACCTCAATTTGCTTGGCCCCAGCCTTGCCTTGCAGCGGCGCTTCATAGAGCGACTCGATGCCGTTCTTACCGATTTTCATACCCGGCTGCTTGAGCAGCGGCTCTTCCTCTTTGACCTCTTCGGGCGCAACTTTGCCGACATAGCCGATGAGATGGCTCGCATGATCGGCAAACGGATAATGCCGCCATTGTCCTTCATCGAGGCTTGCGGCGCGTAACTCCGGTGCGTGGTATTGAATGCGCGCCACATCTTCCCAACTCAAATGTTCGCGCACGAGAATGGGCACACCCACTTTGCGCCGCTTAATCGCCACCTCAAGCTGCGCGGTTTCGCTATCGCTCAGGCTCATCAGCCGCCTCAGCACCGTAAGCGTGGCGCGCGCTTCGCTACGGTCATCCGCCTCAATCACCAGACGGTAATTGATCTGGTTCATCGCCAGCGGTACGCCGTAGCGATCGGCGATCACTCCGCGCGGGGGAATCAGCAATTGCAGTTTTACCCGATTTCCCTCTGCCTGGGTTTTGAATTCGGCGCCATGCACAAATTGCAAATAATAAAGCCGCGATACGAGCGCTACCCCGGCTATGGCCTGAACCCCGCCAAAAATAAGCGCCCGACGGCTGATAAGTTTCTGCTGATCGAGTGGGCGCATGGGTTGACTCAGGCCTCCTCACGGTGAGGGCAAAAAATGGCACGAAGGATACCATAGAATAGTGGATACCATGCCGCGCTCACCAGCCCAGCGCGTAGCACCTGCCCAGAATTAAGGTTGCCGGGGGACGCTATGGCCGTAAGTAGGAGTAAGACGGCATGCGCGGCGAGCAACCACAGGCTTGCCTCAAGCCAACGCACGCGGAAAAATACCGAACTGCCGCGGGCAGCGCGCGCACTCGCTCCCCAATGCAGCATGACAGCAATGAAGGCCTGCGCGCCGAGCGGGGTGGCGAATAAAACATCCTGCATCAGCCCTAGTATGAATGCTAGGCCTAGCGGCCAGGCACGGGGGGCAAGGCTTATTATCGTGAGCGTCATCAGCCAGGCAATGTTTGGGGTCACGTCAAAGCCGATACTGCCAAACGGCATCGCCGCGAGCAGCACCAGCACCAGCCCAACGAAGCCCGGGACTACGACACTGACGAGCGGGGTGAACGGGCGCATCAGGGCCCTACCATCACGCGGACATATTCAGCCTGAGCCAAGGGTCGCACGGGCTTGACCAAAAGCCCGCTCGCGTCGCGGCGCACGACATGGCCGACCATCAGCCCGGCCGGAATAAGCGCCCCCTGCGCGCTGGTGGTGATGGTTTCGCCAAGCGCGATCTGCGCAGGGTCGCCAATCACAAAGGTAAGCCGCAGCAGCTCTTCGCCGGTGCCGGCGAGAATCGCATGCTGGCGCGAGGTGCCGCTGATCACCGGTACGCGGGAGGATACATCGCTCAGTAGCAGCACCTGTGCGCTACGTGCGCTGGGTTCGATCACGCGACCCACCAAGCCATAGGCATCGACCACGGGGGCAAAATTGGCCACGCCATGATCCTTGGGCAGCGCAATCGTCAGTCTGCCGGCGTAAGCACTTGGGGCTTGGCCAATCACCGGCGCGGTGATCGTGCGCATGGGATCAGGCAAGGCGTATGCCGCCAGTGCGCGCAGCGCGTCATTCTCCACCTTCAGTGCAATGGCGGCGGCTTGCCACTGGCGTAAGCGTTCATTCTCCATGCGCAGCTTCTTATTTTCCTCAACCGTCGCCCAAAACCCATCCTTATTGGCGAGGAGCTGGCGCACCGCCCGCACCGGCGTTGCCACCGTTTGCATGATGGGGGCTACACGATCGCGTACGCCATCGCGCAGCGTCAGCATCCCTGGATGTTGGCTACGGTTAAGAACCATTAAGCCGATGGCGAGCAGCAACAAAACGGCAAGCCACAGGCGCCTTTTGGCTAAAGGGCGGCCATGGTGCTGGGCATAGTGATAGGCATACCGTTCGGGGCGCATGAATTAAACTATAGTGACCCGCACAAGAAATCCTACAGGATTATTGTATCAATCCGCTGGTTTGTGGGCAGTCATCGCGATCACTTACGCAACCGTTGCTGCCTTCGGTAAGGCTGCTTTTTTCGCCGCCGTCATCACGAACTGCGTCATTTTCTCAAGGGCGCGGGCCTCAATCTGGCGCACCCGTTCGCGGCTGATGCCAAATTTTTTTGAAAGCTCTTCAAGCGTGAGTTCTTCCTCATTCATGCGCCGGGCGATGATGATCTCGCGCTCGCGGTTGTTCAAACTGTCGAGCGCCTGGCCGAGGAGTTTTTTCTTCACCCGCATTTCCTGGTTGTCGGCGAGGATTTCCTCATGGCTCTCGGTAGGGTCGGCCAGCATATCCATCCACTCGGTTTCGCCATCCATCCCCACGCGGGCGTTGAGGTTTTTGTCGGTTGCGCCCATGCGCTGATCCATATCGATCACGTCTTGCTCGTTCACATCAAGCTCATGCGCAATGATACGAATTTCCTGCGGGGTGAGGGCCTTGCCATCATCCACGGTTTTTAAGCGCTTGCGCATTTTCTTGAGGTTGAAGAACAGGCGCTTCTGCGCGGCGGAGCTTCCCATTTTTACCAGGCTCCAGGAGCGCAAAATAAACTCCTGAATGCTCGCGCGTATCCACCACATCGCATAAGTACTCAGGCGAAAGCCTTTCTCGGGTTCAAATTTTTTCACCGCCGTCATCAAACCAATATTACCTTCGGCAATGAGTTCCGAAACCGGCAAGCCATAGCCGCGATAGCCATAAGCGATTTTGGCAACCAGGCGCAGGTGGCTTGTGACCAGTTTATGCGCGGCGTCGTAGTCGGCATACTCGCTCCAGCGTTTGGCGAGCATGTATTCCTCGTCGGCGTCGAGCATCGGAAACTTCTGAATTTCCTGCATGTAGCGGCGCAAGCCACCATCGGGCGAAATCGCGGGCAGGGCGTGGGTGCGTTGGGTTGCCATGGTGCTTGCCTTTTTTATCTCCCATGATGTGGGAGTGATTGGCCCCGAACTCTGCCGTCATTGCGAGGCCTCTTGGGGCCGTGGCAATCCATCTTTCTTTAGCGTGGCTAAGGTGGATTGCTTCGCTAAGCGCTCGCAATGACGTGGCGGGAGAGGAGCTTCATTAACGCTAGATTCATAACGCATTACCCCTTAATTGTCAAGGATAGCAGGGTGTTTTCGAGTACCATCAGGTCATCCGGCAGGGGGCAGGTGAACTCCATGATTTCATTCGTTTTTGGGTGAATAAGCACGAGCTGCTGCGCATGCAGCGCCTGGCGATGAAGCATTTGTAATACGCCAATCGCCTCGGGCGTGAGCAGGTAGCCCGCGGCCTTCAAGCGGCTGATGCGGGTGGTGGTAGGCAGGCCATAGACGGGGTCGCCAATCAATGGGCATTTGGCATGGGTGAGGTGCACGCGGATCTGGTGGGTGCGTCCGGTTTCAAGCTCGCACTGTACCTTACTGGCAAGTGGGGTGATGTTGCCGGGGATATGGTAGGCGGCGAGTGTTTCGTAATGGGTGATGGCGTGCTTGCCATCCGCCACAATACCCATCTGGCGGCGGAAGCGCGGGTTGCGGGCAATCGGCGCGTCGATGGTTCCCGCGCGCGGAGTCAGCGCCATCCAGACATAGGCGATGTAGGTGCGCTTCAGCGTGCGCTCCTTCAGTTGCGCCGAAAGATGCTGATGCGCCGCATCATTCTTTGCCACCACCAATAGCCCCGATGTTTCCTTATCAATCCGGTGCACAATGCCCGGGCGCGCCACTCCGCCAATGCCGGATAAGCTCGCCCCGCAGTGGTTGAGCAGCGCATGCACCAGCGTATCGCCCTTGGTGCCGGCCGCTGGGTGCACCGTCATGCCCGCGGGTTTATTGATGATAATGATGTCGTCGTCCTCGTAGATAATATCAAGTGCGGTGGTGGAGGGCGTGAGATCAAGCGCCACTACCTCCGGCACGATAAGGCTGTAGGTTTCGCCGGCTTTCACTTTGTAGGAAGAATTAGTGAACGCTGATGGGGGCATCGCCCCCAAACCCCCTCCGCTACGCGGCTCGGCGGAGCCTACGCAGAGCTTATTGCCAGGTATGGTGCGCGTCACGGCACCCGCTTCAATCAACGCTTGTAGCCGCGCACGGCTGATGTCGGGTAGGGCCATGCTCAAGCATTTATCAAGGCGAAAGCCAGCGCTGTCATCATCGACCGTGACCATGTGGGAAGTGGTCATGCCGCGAGCTTTTGCGATAGCGCGGCCTGATTCACGCTGCCGATGGGGCCAAGGGCGGCTATCGTGGGGGTGGCGTGGCTCAGCGCCAATTCGGCCATGCGCGCGATATCGGCTTTGTTCACTGCTTCAATTTCAGCAACGAGTCGATCGACGGTGCGGTACTCGCCGTAAACATGCAAATGCCGTGCAATCCACTCTGCAATGCTGCCACAATTTTCACGCGTCATCACCGTGCCGGCTTTCATCTGGTTTTTGGCGCGCAGCAATTCGGCGTCGCTCACCCCTGCTTTCATACCGGCCAGTACGCCCTTGAGTGCGCCAGTTAGCTCTGCCAAATGCTCGACCGTGGTGCCCGCATAAATGCCCAGCAGCCCCACATCCTGATAGCCCGAGGCGAAAGCAGAAACCGAATAAGCCAGGCCACGTTTTTCACGGATTTCTTGAAACAAGCGCGACGACATGCCGCCGCCCAAAATGGTCGCAAAAACTTGCAGCGCGTAATAATCCACATGGTTCGAGGCCAGGCCCGGAAAGCCAAGCACCAGTTGTACTTGCTCGAGGTCTTTTTCGAGGGTTTTTTCGCCCCCAATATAGCGCGCTTGCGGCAGATTTTGCTGCGCCGCGCTATTTTTTTGCTGCACAAAAAAACCTGCAGCAATTTTTTCGACTTCGGCATGGTTTATATTGCCCGCAGCAGCCAACACCATGCGGTGGGGCTGATAATGTTTTTGCGTGTAAGCGATTAAATCCTCGCGCATGAAGGTCGCAACGCGCTCGGCCTTACCTAGAATCGGGCGGGCGAGGGGCTGGTCGCCAAACGCCATTTCCTGGTAGAGATCGAACACCAGATCGTCGGGCGTATCATGATGCATGGCAATTTCCTGCAGCACCACCTGGCGCTCGCGCTCAAGCTCTGTCGCATCGAAATTACTATTGGCGATGATGTCGCACAACAGTGTCAGCGCATCGTTCGCATATTCTTTCAGCACCTTGGCGTAATAGACCGTATGCTCATGGCTCGTATAGGCGTTGACGTTGCCGCCCATGAGGTCGAATGCCTCGGCGATTTCGCGGGCGTTCATGGTCGCGGTGCCCTTGAAGGCCATATGTTCGAGCATATGGCTGAGGCCGCCTTCGTTTGCCTCTTCGTGCCGCGCACCCACATCGACCGCAATCGCAAACGCGGCGGAATGTTCCTCGGCGTTGCGCTCGGTGGCGATGCGAAAGCCGTTATCGAAGGTCGTGAGTTGATAGGTCATGCGGTCCGTTGAATGCGCGCGTTACCATAATGATGGCCAATTCGCTCGCAGAAATTTAAGTTTCAATAATCGTCCAGTTCGGGCTTGTGGAGGTCATATCGCGGGTAAACACCCACTGATCCTCGACCAGGTTTTGCTGGCTGACATCCCCCTCAAGCACCGCGCCTTGCCCATCGCGAATCAGGTGCACCTGCTCGCTAACGAAATCAACCGTGATCGTTGCCTGATTCCCCTGAAGATCAGCTTCTGTGATGGTCGCTTTCGTGATCGCAACCAGGGTGGTATCGGTAAAGCGCTGGCTCGATTCAGCCTCGCTCAGCGAGCGTTCAAAGCCTTCATAAACGGTGGGTGACAATAACGATTGAAGGGTCTCGCGGTCGCGTTTGCTGAAGGCGGTAATGACCATCTCATAAGCCATACGCGCACCGCTCATGAATTCATCCACCGCAAATTCACGGTCGACCTCCCGCATCGCTACAAATTGCTCAGCAAGCGAGCCATAAGTCGCATTCAAATCTTCCTCTTTCTTTTCAGGCGTTGCTTGTCGACGACCGAGCGGTAGCTGGATCACCCGTTCAAACTCCGAGCTTGGCACTACCCGCCCGCGCGCCGTATTTTCGTCGCGCCCGCGCGGCTCGCCCAGCATGGCGCGATAGCGCAGTAAAATAAACGCAGCAATTGCCGCGATGACGATCACATCGCCGTAGGGAAATCCACCATCCATGACCATCACTCGCTTTCGCTATGATAACAGCCCATCGATTTATCGATCGACAGGATCACGGCTCTGATATAGATAAAACGGCAGTAAATACAAGGTTTGCTTCACGGTAAAGGCACGGTTATGATCGAAACATCTCCCCCCACCCCGACGGCGGATAAGCCCGCGATTTTCCTGCGTGCGCAATATATCAAGGATTTATCGTTTGAAAGCCCGCGTGCGCCGGCCAGTATTTTCTCCTTGCGCGAGGCCCCGCAGATGGATGTCTCGATTAATTTAGGCGCCCAGCGGCTCGACGACAATGTCTTCGAGCTTGCCATCCAGATCTCGGCACGCGCGATTGCCGAAAAAACCACCGTCTTTTTATGCGACGTGGTCTATGCCGGGGTGATCGAGATGCAAGCCATCCCAAATGAAGCGATGGAGCCGACCATTTTCATCCAAGGCGCGCAGCTGCTCTACCCCTTTGCCCGGCGCGTTGTCGCCGACCTCACTCGCGATGGTGGCTTTCCACCCCTACAGCTCGAGCCGATGGATTTTGCCGCCCTCTATCAGGAGCGGTCGGCCAAAGCGGGTGCGGCGTAAATGCTTGCCCGGCGGCAGATCCCCAACCTGCTGACGGGTGCACGGGTGATGGCTGTGCCGTTATGCCTGGTGGTAATCGCTCTCAATCCAGATGATCAGGCGCGCTGCTTGCTTGGCATTTTCATTTTGGCCAGCGTCACCGATTTTTTCGATGGTTATCTCGCGCGCCGCTGGAATGTGACCTCGACCCTTGGCGCATTGCTCGACCCCATCGCCGATAAGCTGCTCGTTGCCCTCATGCTGCTTTACCTGCTTGCCGAGATACCGGCTGATTTTTTGCCCCAGCCCATGGATCTATCGTTACCGATGATTTTATTCGTCGCTGTCGCGCTGATTGTGCTGCGTGAGCTATACATCGCTGGCCTGCGCGAGTTCATGGCAAGCCGCCAACGGACATTGCCCGTGAGCCGTGGCGGGAAATGGAAAACGGCGCTGCAGATGATCGCTATTCTTCTTATGTTGACGGCAATGGCGCGGTTGACGTGCACTGAGTGCGTGCCGCCGCTCGATACGCCGATCTATCTACTCGGCCTTGCGCTGCTATGCGTTTCGGCACTCTTGGCCGTCACCAGCGCCGTGGGTTATACCCGCGCGGCTATCAAGCAATAACGTTAAAACACATCCGCAAAACGGCGGCGAATTTCACGGGCGACATTGCCGACATCATCGAGGGCCGCGGCTGGTCGCCAATCCAGCCGTGAGGCATTATTGAGCGGATGCGCGAGGCCCCGATCGTACAATGCTTGATGCAGCAGCTGATGCTTGGGTGGGGCGACATGATCGCTCGCATAAATAAAAACCGGCGCTCCGGTCGCGCAGGCCTCGGCACACATGCTGAGCGAATCGCCGGTGACAATAATCCCATCCGCGCAGGCGAGCATGGCAAGGTAGGGGTTCTCCTTGCCGGTATCCCAGCGATGCAGCACATGCGGTAATTGCAACAGCGGTGCGCATAAATCCATCGCCGCTTTTGGCGTGCGCCGGCTGGTGGTAATCAGCAGCGAGCCATGCCCGGCCAGCAACACGGCGCGGCTGATGATTTCGCGCCACTGCGCCGCGTGATAGCTGCCGCGTTTGGTGTCGCCACCCATGCATAGCGTGACAAGTGGCCGTGGCAGATGGGCGAATTGCGTCTCCCATTCGCGCCGCGCGGCGTTGAGTATTTCAGGGGTGACGGCATGCAACGGGCCAAGGCTGGTGATGATATTGCTCGCCGGTGCCACTCCATCATGCTCGGGCACGACAGCCAGGTCGATCCCGCGCATACTTTCAGGCCGCATGAGGTAAATCGTGCGCGTGGTGGGCGAATGTTTCTTGATATGGCGCAGCACCGGCAACGTGCGACGGCCCGCTGTAATCACGAGCGACGGATAGGGCGGGTCGAGCAGTGCGCTGCGGGTACGGTTAATGGCTAAAAGCGACGACCCCATCAGCGCCGAAGGCAGCACGGCAAGCTTGCCATATTCAAGCCGCTTCAAGCTATAAGGAATCGCCAGGCGCGCAATCACCCCAAGCACCTGGCCCGTATGGCCCGTGCGGTCATCGACAAGACCCCAGATATTCGTCATGGCGTTGCTGCAGGTTGAATTGAGGAATTGAGGAATTGAAGAATTGAGGAAAAGCAAAGGGGAGACGCATACAAAAACGTAAGCGCACGTGAAGCTAGCGTGAGTTTCATCATTTCTTCAATTCCTCAATTCAACCTACTTAAACTCCACCGTCACTACCTCATAGAATCGGGCACCTTTGGGGGTAATCACTTCCACACTCGCGCCGAGCTTCTTACCAATCAGTGCCCGGCCAATGGGGGCGGAGGTCGAAATGAGATTGCGCTTAATATCGGCCTCATAGTCGCCGACAATCTGATAGGTGATTTTCTCTTCCGTCTCCTCATCGACCAGCGTCACTGTCGCTCCGAATTTAATCGTCTCGCCGCTTAGGGCTTTCACATCAATAATATCCGCACGGCTGGTGACGGCCTCAAGTTCCTGGATGCGGCCCTCGATGAAGCTCTGCTTTTCCTTCGCGGCATGGTATTCTGCGTTTTCTTTCAAATCGCCATGGGCGCGCGCTTCCGAGATCGCGGCGATCACTGCCGGGCGCTCGACGGATTTCAGGTTTTTCAGTTCTTTTTCCAAACGGCTATAGCCCGTTTGGGTCATGGGTATTTTTTCCATTGGTTTTCCGTGAGTTACTTTGATTTTTCGCGCGCCATACCCTAGCTATAGCGCGAAATGGCCCTTAACTGCAAGCAAGCAGATTTCATCGAACTGTCATACTGTTTAACGCCGCAGGCTGCTATTCTGGTGGTTCATAATGTGATTTTATGCGCTGGAGTAGCAAATGTCTGACCGCACCGACCTGCCCAAAATCAAACTGGATCAACCGCCGACTATTTTTAATGCCGAGGCCGGTAATTTTGGGCTTGCTACTTCGGCTACGGCCGCACTCATCGGTGCGATTAAAGTTGATCCTAGATCACTGAAGAAAGCTATCGATCAAGGAAAATCTACTACCCAGCTTGAAGCATTGACCATTAAAAAAATCGGTGAGTTAAAATCCCTTGCTTGGTATGTGCTTGCTGCCGGTGCTGTGGGTGCTTTGGTGGGTGGCTTGATTGGCAAATCACAACAAGAAAAAGAACAAACGCAAGGCCGCACAGTGAAAACCCCTGGCTATCTCAATCTTGGTATTTTGGGCGGATGGTTCGCTGCAGATATGCTTAAATGGGGATATAAAGCAGGAACGCTATCGACGATTAAAGATGATAAGCTGGTCGCTAAAGAAGCTGTAAAATTATTAAAGAGTAACAAAAACCCAGGCGCACCTAAAGTGTTGACCATACTATCATTTGCAACACCAGCTTTCATGGCCATCGGCAGTATCATGCGCAAAGAAAGTTTACAGCGCGATTTCGATAAAGCGGTCGCGGTGCGCGACGCCAACCACGCCAAAACGCAACAACTACTCGAAGCGGCCATTGCCAACCAGAATAACCCGCCACTGCGCGATGAGGCACCCACGAGCTACAAAGATTCAGTGACGCCCAAAGAATCCGCCGCGCTGTTTGAAAAACAAGCGCAAGGGGCAACCGCACACGCCGATAAACACGAATCCGCGCAAAGCCACGCCGACCATGCCGAAAAGACCGAGGCAAATGCGAGCATGGCCGTGGGGGCGTAACCCTCCATTGTCATGCCAGCCCCGTTATAAAAACGGGGTAAACTCGGGCTGGCACCCAGTTCTTAAGAAAATTCTCGCAACGCAGACGCGCTTTGCTGGTATAAAAAAATCGAGTGATTGCTAACTCTACGCCGCGTCCTTTTTATCGGCCGCTTTGGCAAAATAACTTTGCAGCGGTGCCACCGTTAAACCACCTGGCGTTTTCACCATCGCCGCAATTGCCTGGGCCATCGCCCGCGAGCCGGCAATGGTGGTTGAATAGGGGATCTTACCAAACAGAGCTGTTTTACGAATCGAGGCCGAATCGGCAATCGCCTGTGCGCCATCCGTCGTGTTGAAAACCAGCTGAATTTGGCCGTCCTTCATGCGGTCGACAATATGCGGCCGCCCCTCATGCACCTTGTTCACAATCTCGACCTCAAGGCCCTGCGACAGCAAATAATCGCCCGTACCACGCGTGCACACCACCGTAAAGCCGACCTCGATTAAATCCCTCGCAATGGTTGCCGCCATCGGCTTGTCGCGCTCGCGCACCGAAATAAATACGCTGCCGGATTTGGGTAACGTTGAGCCCGAGCCGATGAAGCCTTTGCCAAACGCCGCCGCAAAATTTTTGTCGATGCCCATGGTTTCGCCGGTCGATTTCATCTCCGGGCCGAGCAGCACATCCACCCCGGCAAAGCGCGCGAAGGGGAACACGGCCTCCTTCACCGCTATATGGTTCAAGGCCTTCATATGGGTGGTATCATCCGGCAAGTTAAAGGCGGCGAGTTTCTCGCCCGCCATAATCCGCGCCGCGAGTTTCGCAATCGGAATCCCCGTCGCCTTCGCTACAAACGGCGTGGTGCGGCTGGCGCGTGGGTTGACCTCGAGGATGTAGATGTCAGTAGAGCCCAGAGTCCAGAGTCCAGAGTCCAGTGACGCTGATCTCGTAATATTTTCTTTCTTACTGGACTCTGAACTCTGGACTCTGGGCTCTAATTTCTTCACCGCAAACTGCACATTCATCAGCCCACGCACTTTGAGGGCCTTGGCCAGCGCCACAGTCTGGCGTCGCACCTCATCGACAATCGCGTCGGGCAGTGAATAGGGCGGCAAGCTACAGGCCGAATCACCCGAGTGGATACCAGCCTCCTCGATATGTTCCATGATGCCGGCGACGAACGTATCCTCGCCGTCGCACAGGCAATCCACATCCAGCTCAATCGCGTCTTGCAGGTACGAATCAATGAGGATCGGCCCATCGCCAAACATGCTCAACAGCTCCTGCACATAGGCCTTCAAGCTCGGTGCATCATAAAGGATTTTCATGGCGCGGCCACCGAGCACATAGGACGGGCGCACGACAATCGGAAAGCCGATTGCCTCGGCCGCCGGCACCACTTCATCCGCGTGTTTGCAGATAGCGTTTTTAGGTTGCTTAAGGTTAAGCTGGTGCAGCAATTGCTGGAAGCGCTCGCGGTCTTCGGCCAGGTCGATGGAGTCTACCGAGGTGCCGATAATGGGGATGCCCACTTCCTCGAGCGCATGCGCAAGCTTGAGCGGTGTCTGCCCACCAAACTGTACGATCACCCCTTTAATGCTGCCGTTTTGCGCCTCGCGGCTGATCACCTCAATCACGTCTTCCGCCGTCAGCGGCTCGAAGTAAAGGCGGTCGGATGTGTCATAATCCGTGCTCACTGTTTCGGGGTTGCAGTTGATCATGATGGTTTCGTAGCTTTTTTGCGCTTCGCGCGGGGTGCGTCCCGCCCCCGCTACTGCTCCCCCTCGTTCGCTGCGCTCCGGCTCGCCGCGGCCATCGTGGCTACGCGAGGCTTGTTCAGGCGTGCGTAGCGCAAGCGATGCCGCTTGGCTAGCGGGGGTCAGCGACGAAGTCGCGTAGGGGGCACTCGTAGTATCACGGAGAGAGGCGAAGCCAACGCCCCCTTCATTCAACGCCCGTAGGGCGTATGACGCATGCACGCAGCAATAATCGAACTCAATCCCCTGGCCAATGCGGTTGGGGCCACCACCTAAAATAATTATTTTCTCACGATCGGTCGGGTTCGCTTCACAGCCTTCTATGCTGGCGACTGGCGATCCGCCGTCGCCAAGGCTATGGCGGACAGGCTGGTGACTGGTGACTGCCTCGTACGTCGAATACATATACGGCGTTTGCGATTCAAATTCCGCCGCGCAGGTATCGACCCGCTTGAACACCGGGCGCACATTGAGTTTGTGGCGTAAACTCCTCACCCATTTTTCGTTGATAATGCTGCGATTTGGCATTTGCTTTTCTCTAAAGCCCATTGTTTTCAGCTTATTTCTTCCGGATTCCTCGGCGACTGAGGCAAGCCGCGCGAGCTGCTTGTCCGAGAACCCAAGTGATTTAAGGTGATGAAGATCGGCAGCATCCTGTTCGTTGTCACAAGACAACCCATGTTGTTTCACCCAGTTTTCGGCGGCAATGATGGTTTCAAACTGCGCAATGAACCATGGGTCGAACTTGGTGATTTCGTGAATTTCCTTCGCGCTCATCCCCAAACGCAGCGCCTGCGCCACGCGCAGCAAACGGTCGGGCGATGCAATCGAAAGCGCACTGCGCAGCGCCATGAGATGGGCGCGGCGCTCGCGCGCATGTTCACCGCCATGGGTTTTGCGCCGCTCTTCATCGACCGGCGATACGGGCACCGAGATACCCGAAATGGTGATTTCATCGAGGCCTGTCAGCCCGGTCTCCAGCGAACGTAACGCTTTTTGTAATGCCTCACAAAAATTGCGACCCATGGCCATGGATTCACCCACCGACTTCATCGCCGTGGTCAGCGTCGTATCCGCACCCGGGAATTTCTCGAAGGCAAAGCGCGGGATTTTCACGACGACATAATCGAGCGTCGGCTCGAAACTTGCTGGCATTGAAGGGGTAGCCGGCGATACTTCTTCCTTACTGGCGACTGGCGACTGGCGACTGGCTACCACGTCATTCGTCACCTCATCGAGCGTGTAGCCAACCGCCAGCTTTGCTGCGACTTTCGCAATCGGAAACCCCGTTGCTTTCGAGGCAAGCGCAGAACTGCGGCTCACGCGCGGGTTCATCTCAATCACCACCATGCGGCCATCGATGGGGTTCACCGCAAACTGCACGTTCGAACCACCCGTATCGACGCCAATTTCACGCAGCACCGCAATGCTGGCATTACGCATGATTTGGTATTCTTTATCCGTTAGCGTGAGGGCGGGGGCAACGGTGATGCTGTCGCCCGTATGCACGCCCATCGGGTCGATATTTTCGATGGAGCAAACGATGATGCAATTGTCGTTTTTATCGCGCACCACCTCCATCTCGTATTCTTTCCAGCCGAGCACGCTCTCGTCGATCATCACTTCGCCCACGGGCGACGCATCAAGGCCGCTTGCCACAATCGCCTCGAATTCTTCGTGGTTATAGGCAATGCCCCCGCCCGAGCCACCCATGGTAAAGCTCGGGCGAATGATTGCGGGCAGACCTACGATTTTCATCGCCGCGCGTGCTTCGTCGAGCGATTTGACCACCACGTTTTTGGGCACGGCAAGGCCAATGCGCGCCATGGCATCGCCAAACAACTGGCGATCTTCGGCTTTATTAATCGCGTTCAAATCCGCGCCAATCAGCTCCACCTTGTGCTTCGCCAGCACGCCGCTTTCGGCAAGTGCTTTCGCACAATTGAGGGCGGTTTGGCCGCCCATGGTGGGCAGCAGCGCATCCGGTTTTTCTTTGGCAATGATTTTTTCGACAAACTCGGGCGTAATCGGCTCGATATAGGTCGCATCCGCAAACTCGGGGTCGGTCATGATGGTGGCCGGGTTGCTGTTGACGAGAATGACCCGGTAGCCCTCGGCCTTAAGCGTCTTCACCGCTTGCGTGCCCGAATAATCAAACTCGCACGCCTGCCCGAT
>CAZZCK010000014.1:16140-37838 GCA_964652475.1 uncultured Azospirillum sp. | reverse complement strand
AAACTCGAAATCTACGGCATTGCGACGACCATCAAGGCCGCAAAACGCATGGTGGAAACCGAGCGTCCCGAAGTGTGGGATATTCTCGCCGAAGTGGTGCGCGAGCACCCAGTACTTCTCAACCGTGCACCAACGCTGCACCGTTTGGGCATCCAGGCGTTCGAGCCAATGCTGATTGAAGGTAAAGCCATCCAGCTTCACCCGCTGGTCTGCACTGCATTTAACGCCGACTTCGATGGTGACCAAATGGCCGTGCATGTGCCACTCTCCATCGAGTCGCAGCTTGAAGCACGCGTGCTGATGATGTCGACCAACAATATTCTCTCGCCCGCGAACGGCAAGCCGATCATCGTGCCGTCGCAGGATATGGTGCTCGGGCTTTATTACCTCTCGCTCGAATCCGATAAGGAAAAGGGCGAAGGCATGGCCTTCAGCGATTTGAACGAAGTCGAGATGGCGCTGGAAGTAAACGCGGTGACGCTGCACAGCAAAATCAAAATGCGTTTTGCCATCATGGGCGAGAACGGCAAAATCAAGCACGAGGTGATTGATACCACCGCCGGCCGGATGCTGATCGCACAATATTTGCCGAAGAACGCGAATGTTTCGTATAAGCTCATCAATAAAGTGCTGACCAAGAAAGACATCTCGAACGTGATCGAAATGGTCTACCGTCACTGCGGCCAGAAAGAGGCGGTATTGTTTGCCGATCGTATCATGGCGTTGGGCTTCAAACATGCGGCGAAAGCCGGTATCTCCTTCGGTAAGGATGACATGATCATCCCGACCACCAAAGGCAAGCATATCGCGGAATCGCTCAAGGAAGTGAAACAGTTCGAGCAGCAATATGCCGACGGTCTCATCACCTCGGGTGAGAAATACAACAAGGTGATCGATGCCTGGTCGCATTGCACCGAGCGCGTCGCCCATGACATGATGAAACAGATTTCATCCATCGGGATGGAAGAGGGTAAGAAGTCGGCCCGCAACGTGAACTCCATCTTCATGATGGCAAACTCCGGTGCGCGTGGCTCGGCGGCTCAGATGAAGCAGCTTTCCGGTATGCGCGGCCTCATGGCCAAGCCATCGGGCGAGATCATCGAAACGCCGATCATCTCGAACTTTAAAGAAGGCCTCACCGTACTCGAGTACTTCAACTCGACCCACGGTGCGCGTAAAGGCTTGGCCGATACCGCTCTCAAAACCGCGAACTCGGGTTACCTGACCCGTCGTCTGGTCGACGTGGCGCAAGACTGTATCATCGTTGAAGAGGATTGCGGTACCAAGAAAGGCATCATTGCCAAAGCTGTCCTCGAAGGCGGCGATGTGGTGATTCCGCTGGCAGATAAAGTCATCGGCCGCACCTCGGCGAAGGATGTGTTGCACCCAGTGACGGAAAAAATCATCGTCAAAGCCGGGGCGCTGGTGGATGAGAAAGTCGTCGAGCTGCTCGATGAAGCGGGCATCGAATCGATGATGATCCGCTCCGTCCTCACCTGTGAATCCGACAATGGCGCGTGTGGCAAATGCTATGGCCGTGATTTGGCCCGTGGCACGCCCGTGAATATCGGTGAAGCGGTCGGCGTGATTGCTGCCCAGTCCATCGGTGAGCCGGGAACGCAGCTGACCATGCGTACCTTCCACATTGGTGGTGCGGCACAGCGTGGTGCCGAGCAATCAAGCGTTGAAGCCTCGCATGATGCGGTGCTGGAACTGAGCAACAAAAACGTGGTGAAGGATTCGAAAGGTCGCCTTGTTATCATGAGCCGTTCGTGTGAACTGGTGCTGCGTGATGAGAAGGCTCGTGAGAAAGCCCGCCACAAAGTGCCCTACGGTGCACGTTTGTTAGTGGCCGAAGGGGCGAGCGTGAAGAAGGGGACGAAGCTCGTCGAGTGGGATCCCTACACGGTGCCAATCATCACCGAGCGTTCGGGGATTGCAAACTACCGCGACCTCGTCGATAGCGTTTCGCTTCGCGAAGTGCTCGATGAAGCCACGGGGATTGCATCGAAGAAGGTCATCGATTTCCGTCAGCAAACCCGCGGTGCGGATTTGAAGCCGCGCATTGCGCTGCGTGACAAGAAAGGCGAAATCATTACCTTGGCCAACGGTCTTGAGGCCCGTTACTTCCTGCCTGTGGACGCGATTCTAAGCGTCGATGATGGCCAAGAAGTCCATGCGGGTGACGTGCTGGCGCGTATCCCACGTGAGTCGAGCAAAACGCGCGACATTACGGGTGGTCTGCCACGCGTGGCTGAATTGTTCGAGGCCCGCAAACCCAAGGATCACGCCATTATCTCGGATATCGAGGGCATGGTGGAGTTTGGTAAGGATTATAAGAACAAGCGCCGTTTGATTGTGCGTCCGAAGGATGCATCGCTCGAGGCGATTGAATATATGATCCCCAAAGGCAAACACATCACGGTGCACGAGGGAGACCATGTGCTCAAAGGCGATTTGTTGATGGATGGTCACCCGGTACCGCATGATATTCTGCGCGTGATGGGTGTCGAGGCGCTGGCGCAATATATGGTGAACGAAGTGCAAGCGGTCTACCGTCTGCAGGGCGTCACCATCAACGACAAGCATATCGAAACCATCGTGCGCCAGATGCTACAGAAAGTGGAAATCACCAACCCGGGTGAGACCACCTTCCTGGCCGGTGAAATTGTGGATCGCGAAGAGTTCCTGGAAGTGAATACCAAAACGCTCAAGCTTGGTTTCCGCACCGCGGAAGGCCAGCCGGTGCTGCAGGGGATCACCAAGGCTTCGCTGCAAAACCGCAGCTTCATCTCGGCGGCGTCCTTCCAGGAAACCACGCGCGTGCTTACCGAGGCTTCGGTCTATGGTAAGACCGACAGCTTGCGTGGCTTGAAAGAGAACGTCATCGTCGGTCGCTTGATTCCGGCAGGTACGGGTGCGGCGGTGATGCGTATGAAGAAAATCGCCAAAGGCCGTGACCTTGAAATCGAAGCGCAAAAGCAAGCCAAGCTTGAAGCCGCTGCCGATGCGGGGGAGGCGGCGTAGCGAGCGATGGGGCTCACGGTTCGGGGTTTCCCTGGCCATGCCTCACCGCGTGATGCGATGCCTTTTTGACGATGGCATGACCAAGAAAAAGCCGTCCTCGTGTGAGGGCGGCTTTTTTCTTTTGCTAAGTGCTGATGATGATCGAGAGAAGGAAGAGTGAGCGATAGCCCCTTCGCTCAGGCTTTGTGGGCAAGGGTGCTACGCAGGATCACTCCTACGCCTAAAATGCTTTCATGTCGCATAAGCCACCCGAAGCGGGGGAAGGATTGACAATTGCTAGGTAATAATTTGATTTACCTGCATTTTTACGAATAAGAAGAATCAAAGTACCCCTAAAAAATACCCCTGTCAGCTTTTTACAGCAGCTTTGGCCGCAGTCCAACCACCACCTGTAAGCAATCTTTCGGCTCGGCCCTCCATAGCGCTTATGATTCGCCTCAATTCAGGGTCCATAATACGCTCTTCAGCCTCTCTAATTTGCCTCATCGCGTCATCATATATCTCGTATTTTCCCGTCAATCTTAGATGAACGTATCCTACTTCACAATAGATGCTGTAGCTATTCTTATCCTCTGGGAATTTTCTAATTCCATCTAAGGCAATATTTGCAGCTTGAGCTACTATAGTTGCCCTGTCTTCTTGCATGAGTCCTTTAGTGTGTTCAGCTCTCCTAAGCTGCAGCTTGATTTTGTAGCGTTGCGTAGGAGCATCCAGCTTTAGTTCGTTTTCAAAAATTCTGATTTCAGTATCTGCTTGCTCGTATTTACCTTCATCGATTAAATTTGAAATTAGTCGATGTCTGGGAACCCTTTCGCCGGGAGCGATAGAAATCATGCGCCGCAAAAGATAGTTCTGTTTATCTTTATCTATAATTTTGCCCAAACCAGCTTTCATGTCACAAAGCCCTCGCATTGTTCGAATCTCGATTCCATAAGTGGGATTCAGGCTTTTAATGATATTTTCAAATAAAGCGTAGGTTTCTTTCTGGTCAGAGTATTTATACTCTGTAAGAATTTCAGCAACTACGCTATGTCTTCCTCGCCAACCGTATAATCCCTCTTTTTCATCGATTGTGTATTCGTGAATGATATCCGTCATGTTTTCTAAGATACTGGCGACCGAACCTGCAGAGATGTTAAGAGTTCTCAGAATAAGTTGCCTATGTACCTTGACGCCAGCTGCTTCCATTGCAGAAACAGTGCGGTAAATTTCTTGGTAATTAGAAGCTAGTTCACCGTATTCTGCTAAGATGATATGGTCGATAGAATCAAAGGCAAAAATGTTTTTTAAGCAAACAAACATATCTGCGCTGCATCGGTCTTCCAATCGACGTTTGCGTTCAGTTCGAGAGAATCCCTTAAACTGATCTTCAACAAGTTTTGAGATTTCTTGCTCTCTATCTAGTAAGTCTAACAAAGATTCAATTTCACTTGGAATAAGTTGGCTTAGTTCATAGCCACTCCCGCGAACAAAAATTGAAGAACTTTTTTGACGTGGATTCCATTGATGCTTAGTTGAAATGAGAATAATTTTTAAGGCACTATTTTCTTCCGCGCCTATGAAATCGGCTATTCTACTAATATTTCTCATGTGGTTATGGCATTGGTCTATAAGAAGCACTCCCTTAGCTTCTCGCTTTGATAACTCTTTCGCAAGCTTTTGCCATTCATCTGCAGGGAGAGAGAAATCGTCCTTATGCTCCCAGCATAAAAATCCTCGCTGGGATAGTCGAACCATCGCTTGCCGTACAGCTGAGGATTTACCAACCCCCGCAGCTCCGAGGACATAAGCTATAGGCCTTCCGTCGCTTGCAAGCTGCGTCTCCAATTGATTGGCAAGCTCTCTGTCAAAAGTAAGATTGTTTGCAATATCCGCATAAGTTGCAGAACTACCATTGAACATCCGATAAGCGTTAGGTGGAGTGGTTACTGCGTGCGCCACGTCAATCGTGATGGGCCGCAGTTCAGGGAAAAGGTCTAAAGGGTTATCAGAGATTGAGAGCGAAAGCTGAGGTGATGGAATTTTTGCAGCTATTTCAGCAAAGAAGTCATCTAAGCCACCAAAGCAAACACTAATCCCACGTTCTTCGTATAAAGCAGCGCGGTTTTCATCTTTTTCATAAAGCAAAAGGAATATTTTTCCACTTGCACCAGCATCGCGCTTTCGCCGTAGGGCTTCATCCACAATGGCTTTCAAATCGGGATCTGCTAGTGAATAGCCAATAATGACTAGATTCCCGCTGCTAATTTGAATTTTAAAATTATCAAAAAGCAGCTCTCTATATTCGTTTGCTAAGTCGTAATCTTTCAATGTTATGATAAGTCGAGAGACGTGGCCGTCTGCAACGTCTTCATCAATTGAACCATGTAACTTGAATAACTTCGTGGCAGTATTTTTATCGCTAAGCCCAAAATTAAAGTTAGATTTATATGTTATGAGATTTTTTCCGTGTTTTTTGTAAACTTGCTCAATGAGCGTATCATAGTTTGTTGTATAGATAGATTTCCAATCGTAATTGGGCAGGTTCATTAATCCTCCAGTAGGGGCAAGCGGATTAAATATTGACCTCAAATAAGCCACCAATTCTTTTCGAGAATGGGCTTTTTCAGAAAGAGAAGCTATTTCCGGCAGAGAGAGTGAAGAGTCACTAGCAATTTTAAATTTCTCTGCCAACAGTTCAGCGAGCTTTTTACCTATAGGCGCACCAGAAGGAAATGAAGAACCGGCGCCAAAAAGCAACACTGTTTCCTCAGGGCTTACGGACCTGCAAAGTACAGTCAAATCGATAGGCATTGCTTTCCCTCGAGCATATTTCCACTCAAGATTGTAACCCTCTAGTATTCAAAAAGCAAAATTAAACTCCCACTTTGCTTGTAGTTGCTAAGGAGTTTGTTCTTCTTCATAAACTCAGCAAGTACCACATCTAGAACTTTAGCTATTTGGCCATGATTTTTAAATTTGCGTTAGGTTTCTTCTAAAACTGACTATGTATCTGGGCTGATTTTCCACTAAGCCTGCCAAAAGGATTCCGCAAAGTACTTTATATCCTCCACACCCCGTCAATCGCCTTCATCAGCTTATCGGTTTCTGTCAGGGCGATGATGATTTTGGCGTAATGGCGCAGGTCGTCGAGGCTAAGGGTGCGGCCTTTGCGGTCTTTCAGCCATTTCTGGGCGGGTTGGTAGCCGCCGATAAAGAAGTTCCACGCCACCTCTGGCACATTGCCGAAATACTGGTCTTTGTTGATATGCACTTTGCCGTCCGCATAGGTGGGCTTCTCGACCATGTTATCGCCACCGACGGGATAGGTGGTGATGGGCTTGGCGAGTGCTGGGTGTTCGAGCAGGTGCAGCGCGCGCAGCTCACTACCCAGCACCACTAGCTGCCAAAAGGTTGCGGCATCCGCAGGGTATGGGATGCGCGGGAAGTCGATTTTGAGGAATTCTTTATAGGTATTGCGGTAACTAGGGCTGTGCAGCACAGCATAGATGTAATCGAACAGGTCGAGCGGTGAGAAGCGCGAATGGTCATCCGCTTTCTTGTCCTCATGGTCAGTAACGAAGGGCAGTTT
Organism: uncultured Azospirillum sp.; assembly: GCA_964652475.1. GTDB lineage: Bacteria > Pseudomonadota > Alphaproteobacteria > Rickettsiales > UBA3002 > QFOX01. Next base: position 31,240 of record CAZZCK010000014.1, on the reverse strand, counting down.
CAGTTTCTTTGCAATATCTGCGACGATTTTTTTATCGAGGTTTGGCTTACGTTTCGTAGATGTCGCCGTCACAAGGTCGGCTTGTGCATCGGAGGTATCAGGATAAAGATAGATGGGGAAACAGTGGCAGTTATCAAGCGAGGAAACGGAATCTTTATTGGTTACACAACCACTGACAAAAAAGTTGTCTACGCAGTCTAAGCGTGAGTTCCTGAGTGCCAGCATTGCGGTATTATGGCCTAACATGTGTCGCATGATTTTATGGAATGACCTGCCTAGCAAATCAGGGTCATAATAAACGAATCTTGTATCAAAACTTCTATATAGGAACGGAACGATTTTATTCATGTCTGGCGAAGTGATGGCAGCAATTTTCTTCATCATCGGATACGAAGAAGAGTCTTTAATATCGTACTGTTCAGCAAACTCTTGGCTGTAAGAACCTGACAATAAAGTTTCTATTTTCTTGTAGAGATTAGTTTTAGATTCATCTGTAAAAAGAGCATCTCTTTTTGTCTGTACGCCCCCACTATATTCAATAAAAATATCGGATAGCTGGAATCCTTGCTTATAATCATTCTCGGAGTCGAAGTCTTTTGGTACAAAGTATAGCTGCGGTTCTTTGCAGTTTAGCACATCAAAGCCTGTTTTAAGGTTTGCGCCCCAAAGTGCTTCATATTTTTCTTTGCGACCGCCATACAAATCAGCGTGTTTAACTTCTGAAAACCGTCCCTTGCGTGAGCCATCCTTCACCATGATGCTAATGGATACGCCTTGCATGATGTCGAACACATTTTTATCGGGCGAGCCATCGGGAGAGACTTCTTGCTTTTTGGTGCTGCCGTGTAAATCGAGAATGTAGATGTGGTCAAAAGTTTGCAGTAAATGCTTTCTCATTTGTCGATGCACGATGCCATCAAGGAAAGAATTGTTAGTGATCATCGCAACAATGCCAGAACCAGTTTTCTCGATGTGATGCTCGGCAAAGCGGATGAACTTTACATAGTCATCTGATAATGAATTGATATTACGTTCATTCAGGCCTGTTTTATAATCAGCAACCAAGCCTTGAATCCACTGCCCTTTGTTCTGGCTGCTGACGCTATATGGTGGGTTGCCATAAGCGACCATGATGGGGATGTCTTTTTTGATGCGGCTGGCCTCGTTCGCCTCTTTTGCTAGCCAGCTTGCGAATAGTGTGCCGACATCGGGGTGGTGTTCTTCCAGCGCATTGGTGAGAAACACATTCAGGCGCGGCGGGTTTTGTGGGTTCTTCGGCTTGTAGCCTGTTTCCTGCAACAGCAGGTCAATCTTCAAGTGGCACATGGCGTAGGAAGCCATCAGAATCTCGAAGCCGTGCAAGCGTGGTAGCAGATGCTCCTCGACATAGCTGCTCCACATGCCCTCCTGCCCCACGAAGCGGCTATAGACCTGCTTGATGGCCTCAGCTGTGAAGGTTCCTGTGCCTGCCGCCACATCAAGCAGTTGTACGCGGTGGACATCCAGCTTCTGCTTGGCTTTTTTGCCTTGGCCATCCACCTCAATCGTCACCTTGCTGGTATCAGCCAAGCCATCGGGCAGCTTGAAGTGGGTTTTAAGTACCTCATCTACCGCGCGGACGATGAAGTTCACCACAGGCTCGGGCGTGTACCATACGCCGCGTGCTTTGCGGAGCTTGCTGTCATACGCGCCGAGGAAGTCCTCGTAAAAATGTACGATGGGATCATTACGCCCCGTGGCTTTGCCAAAAGATTGCAGAATCGAGCCGACATCCGCCGCGCGATAGACCTCACACAGCGCATCCACAATCCACACCACACGGTCATCGAGGTTTGCGCCACAGACATAATCGAATAACTGGCGCACGAAGGGGTTGGAGCGCGGAATCAGCCCACGCGCTTCTTCACGGCTAAAATCTGCCAAGGTTTTATCGTGTAGGCGGGCGGTGAATAGGCCGTAGGTAATAGTTTGGGCATACACATCGGCGAATTGCGCCGCATCCATGTCGTGAATCAGGATTTCCTTAAAAGCCTTCCACTGTTCGCGCAGCGTGTTGTCATCGTCATCGGCTTCCACGGCTTTGGCGAACACGTCGCGCATCAGCTTAGCTTTGCGCGCCATCATCTCAGCCAGCTGCTTAGGCGATTTGATAGTCTGGCCTTGGAAGCCAATGAAATCCGCCAACAGGGTTTCGAGCTTGTCATAGTTTTCAGGCAGCGGTTTGATAGTGGGCGCATCCGTCTGAAACCATGCCCCAAGCTCGCCGATGCGCACGGAATCAACCTTCTGCCCATTGCGATAGAATCGGAACTCCATGTAATCGGTCAGGATCAGGTTATCGAGGCTTTCGAGATACCGCTTCATCTGGTCGGTTTTCTCAGTTTTATCGAGGCTGACATTGATGTCCTTGGCTTCAATATAGCCGACATCCAGCTCGCCCTTCCGCACGATATAATCAGGTGCGCCGCATTTCTGGCGTTTGGGGTCGTTGATGGCCTGTATGTTTGGCAGCAGTCCTTCGAGGTAGTATTGCAATGCAGGGCGATAGGCGTGTTCGATGGCAACGCCCGTGGCCTGCTTCTTTTGTAATTCAGCAATATAGTTAGCGGTATGGTTCATGCGCGCCAATCTATTGGTAAAACTCTGAAAATAGAAGCGTTAATTGACGCTTCCGCAGCTTCAAAACTCCTACAGTTAGCGGTTTAAGTGCGACCGCAAGGCACTCCCCACCGCATGGTCGGGGGAAGGTACTGATGTATGTCCAAAGTGCAAATACATCGCGACGATCACTCGTGGACAGTGATGGGGCAGGAAAAGGGGTCGGCCTGCGCCAGCTATTTGGTAGCGCTCCGTCCGCCCCCTTTTCTCAGTACATGTAGAAGCTATAGGAAGATCAGGAGTGAAGGCGTAGCTCGACCATCCCCAGCAACGCCGAGGATGGAGCGACCTAACGATTTCTTGGTAAGCTACTGGAGCCGACCTATCGCTTGGCCTTCATGATCGGAAAGCGTCATGAAGTTGAGTGCTGCTTAACGTTCGAGCTTTCCTCGCCGCCGTGCCGGACCTCACTCTTGCTCTGTCCCGCTCCTGTGCACGAATCCCCACAGTGGAGCTTAATCAAGTCGGGCGCTGCGGTTTGACCCACCACCCGACAGGTATGCCAATTAGGAAACTAGTGCGTCCAAATGTGCTTTAATTTCGGAAACTCGCCAGGCGGTAACGCGCTGCGAAAGCTTTATGGGGCGAGGAAATTTTTTGGCTCGCACCCTGCGCCACAAAGTTGCTGCGGAGAAGGGAAGAATTTCCAGTAGATCCGATTGTCTTACGAAACCTGACTCTGGAAATTTATAAAGATCACTGATTTGTTCGCTCATAAGCGCTCCTCTGAAATGATTGGAGACGCCATGAAGCGATAATCTAATGGACTCGTAACCTCGCCTAACAGGTTAAGCGAGGGCGGCTAACTGGTTAGGCGCGGGCCTTTTCGGCATGGTTTATCCAAGCGCGAACTGTTTCTGTTCGTTCAATTTCCATCTTTTCCTGCATGTCCCGTATGAAGGCTATCTTGTTTGGATAGAGTGATGGATTTTTTTGCCACTGATGCCAATAATTCAAAACTTCTGCTTTCTTCGGGTGGGTTCTACTTGGGCGAGGCTGTTTACCTGCATGTTGGGCTCGTTTTTTTGAAGCGTTCTCTTCCATTTTAAACAGTGCAGTAATTACTGTGAGCATCTGAGCAGGAGGCATATTTCAATCTGACTAATCGTAATGTGGTCCATTAACTCAATCAGCTCTTCCGCCTCTGTATCTGCATTTTCTATAGCGCTGTTGCTTGCTTCAATAAATGGCAGAGCTATTTCCCATCGCGCAATGGCGCTCTGCAAACTTTCTTTGAGCTGAAGGTGCTCTGGGTGAGTAGGATCTATTAAAATGCGTCTCTGCTCTTCTATCTTTTTCATACTATGCCGCCATGCGTAGAGATGCGTTACTCAAATAGTCGCCCCACCATTGCATCATTTTTCTGCGTAGAGGAAGGTGTTCGGAATGGTTATAGGCAGCCACCACGCGACTGCGTTCCTGGTGAGAAAGCTGTCGCTCAATAGCATCGCGCTGGAATAGCCCACTCTCATAAAGAATAGTCGAGGCCGTCGCACGAAACCCGTGGCCAGTAGTCTTGTTTTTGTAACCCATAGCATAAATAGCCATGAGCATCGTATTATTGCTCATGCACTTCCTAGGCACCTGTAAGCTAGGGAAGACGTGCTCACGATGGTCATTCAATTTTTTTAGTATGGCAAGTATCTCAAGCGCTTGGCTAGAGAGGGGTACAATATGGGGGTTGCGCATTTTCATCCGTTCGGCCGGAATGCGCCATTCCTTGTTATCAAAATCTATCTCTGACCATTTCGCGCCGCAAAGCTCATTTGTTCGCACAAATGTAAGTAGCAGCATTTTAATGGCGAGCTTCGTCTGAATATGGCCAGCATTGTAGGCTTCGAGTTTCTCTAAGAACTCGGGCAGCTCATTTTGACTTAAATAAGCGTAGTTATTTTTTACCGGTGTCTTGAGTGCGCCGCGGAGGTCAACTGCCGGATTTCGCTCCGCTCGATCAGTAATAATGCCGTAGGTAAAGATCTGCCCGCACACCTGCATTGCTCGATGTGCTATTTCTAAAGCGTTCCTTGCCTCAATCTGTTTCACAACTTTTAGAAGCTCAGGCGCTGTAATTGCGTTGACGGGGCGATGGCCGAGTTTTGGAAAAATATCGTTCTCAAGCCGTTGGCGTACTTGTCTGGTGTAATAGGCGCTCCACCCATGCGACCGGACCTCTAGCCACTCTTGGGCAAGCTTCTCGAAGGTATTATGCTCCTTGGCCATTATTTCCCGTTTCTGGGCCTTCTTAAACTCAGATGGATCAACGTTACGGGCTCGTTGCTGTCGAGCCTGATCGCGGCGCTCTCTGGCGTCTGCCAGGGTAATATCGGGGTACACTCCCAGGGAAAGGGTCTTTTCCTTCCCGAGCCAGCTATATCTATAGCGCCAATACTTACTGCCGTTGGGCTGCACATGAAGAAATAGGTTGTCTCCATCCAGCATTTTGTAAGGCTTTGCTTGGGATTTTGCGTTGCGAATCTTGATGTCCGATAGGGGCATAGGGGTATCTCCTTTTTCAGGACACGCAAACAGGGGTATATTTCGGGATTTTATACCCCTTATACCCCTGCGATGTCATGAAACGAGATGAAAGCACCTGAGTGCTAAAAGGCAAGAACTAATTGGATTTCTGCGGTTGTTGAGACTTCATGACACGGCATGAAGTGCATAACTGGTGGAGGGGGAAGGATTTGAACCTTCGAACTCCGAAGAGGGCGGATTTACAGTCCGCTGCCATTGACCACTCGACCACCCCTCCACAGGATGCGCGTTAGCATGGAAATGGGCCTTTGCACTAAGGCAAGTCGCGGCGGCTGTCAATCCTTTGCTCGCAATTCAGGATTCAGTATTTGGGATTCGGGGCTGGGGGCCGAGGCGGCGGCGCTTGGGACATGACGCGTATCCGCGTCGCCATTGCTTTGTATTCTTTCTCGATGCGATGGCAAGGTGAAGGGGGCGAGGCAGGAGACACAAAGCGCAGGGGACACAATACCCTTTACTGAATCCCGAATACGGAATCCTACCTTCGGCTACGAATCGCTGGTGGCGGGCGTGGGTGACTCAAGCGCCGGTGTTTCCTGCGTCACGCGGTTGCGGCCCGTATGCTTGGAGTGATACAAGGCCTCATCCGCCCGCGCGATTAAATTGCTCGGGTCATCGCCCGCGCGCAAGGCGGCAACGCCAATCGAGACGGTGATGACGCCAAAGCTTTCGCCGTTGGTTTTGCGCTTGAGCTCGTTGCCGGCGATGGTTTTGCGTACCGCCTCGGCCACCACCATGCCGCCTTTGAGCGGCGTTTTGGGTAGGATCACCGCGAATTCTTCGCCACCATAACGGGCGACACAATCCATGCCCTTAAGTGTATCGATCAGGGTTTTGGCGACGATTTTAATCACCTCATCGCCAATCAGATGGCCGAAACTATCGTTGAAATGTTTGAAGTGATCGATATCGATCATCAGCAGTGACATCTCGCCATGATCATTGCGTGTGGCGGTGATCGTATCCACCAGCCGTTTATCGAACGCTTTGCGGTTGAAAGCGCCGGTGAGAAAATCACGCTCGGCTTCGGTCATCGCGCGGGCGAGGTTCTCACGTAAATCGGCGATTTCCTGCTGCGCACCGGCCAGGCGTTTCGACATGCTATGGCTTGAGCTTTCGATACTCTGGGCACTTTCGACCAGCGTATGGGCCAGCATGCGCACCACTTCTTCGCTCATTGCTTCGTCGAGATGTTGCAGCTTGTGCGAAACATCCTTGCTGATGGCACTGGTTTCGCCCGCAAAATGCGTGACATTCTGCATGATGCCCGAGAGCAGGCGTTTGGCATTGGCGGCGGTTTCCTGCATCGCTTTGGCTTGCGGGTCGGCGATGAAATTGGTGTAGACCGTTTCCAGATTCATTTCGTTGAGCGGTGTTTTATCGGCGATCATCTGCTCGATTTCCTTGACCAGCGCCACGGGCTGACCCACGCTGCAGGCAAAGAAAATACTGTAATGCTGCGGGGTGGGCAGCACGCCCAGCGATTTCATCATCCCCATCGCGCGCTCGCCGTAGATGGCCGCTTGCGACATGGCCTTCACCGCCGATGGGGCGGAATGTTTTGGTTTCGAGGTCATACTATTTATTTACTCTTTTGGCATATATGGTCAAGCAAAACGCGGCCGGAGATGCTGTTTTGCTTGCAAAAGCGCCAGTTTATGCCAAACCTAGAGAGCGATTGTCAATGCCGTACAATGTGCGGATTGCGCAAGCGGCGATCCTTTTTGATGGGGCAATATACGGGTGAGTGAGCCGGCCAGCATACCATTGCCTTTCGCGAATGCGCCGCAACAGCAGCCAGCGAGCGAGGCATCGCCGCGGCCAAAAATACTTCGTCGGCCTTCCCAAGCTGCGCCCCTTCACGATCATGCTGCACCGGTATTGCCCCTCTCGGTGCCCGACATCGCGCCCGCTGCGCCCGCCGCTTCGTCACCCGGGCGCGCGCGCGATTGGGTTGATGACGGGCCGTTTGCCATCGCGCTATTGCTGATTGTGATTGGGGTGAACCTGCTGACGATGATTGGCCTGAAGCGCGTTGAGCCAACGGCGCAAGCGACCACTTCGATCGCCGCGACCGCGGTACCGATTGAGGCATCGCCCGCGCCCACCCCACGCCCGCTACGTGCGACTGCGATCGCGCTACCGGTGCCGGTATACGATGACATGCCGTTGCGGTCGCGCGCGATGGAGCCCTAGATGCGGGTGGCGGTCAGCAGCGCTTCGGCAAGCGTGAGCCATGCGCTCGACGCCTTGATTCGTATGGCGGGGCACCTGCCTGTGGCTATGGATCATTCCGCCGAGTTGGTGCTGATCGATACGTTCCATCCCGTGTCGGAGGTAATCGATGCGGCGAATGGCAACACCCCATGCCTGCGATTAGTGGCGGTCGAGGCCGATCCCTCGGACCTGCGCTGCCCGCTGCGTCCAACGCATCTGGTGCAGCGGCTCAACCATCTGGCACAGACCCAGCCCCTGCCCATGGGCGATCGCTGGCAGCTCGATCCGCAATTGCGCCAGCTACAGGATCGCTCGCATGCCCATCGCGCGATCGATCTCACCGAGAAAGAATGCCAGCTATTGCAGACCTTGCTCGTGATTCAACCGCAGCCAATGCCGCGCCAGGCGCTGCTCGCGCAGGTATGGGGTGTCGCGGCGGTGATGGACACCCACACGCTCGAGACCCATATCTATCGTCTGCGCAGTAAGCTTGCCGATATCCGCCCGCGCCCGTGCGACATCCTGACCCAGGACGGCGCCTATGTGCTGGCCTTCGATGAAAAACCGGGTTAAAAGCGCGCGCATGAACCAGCCCAGCCCCTTACCGATTGAAAAAATTGCCCTCACTGCCGATGACAGCGCCGAGAAGCTGGCAGTTCGCACGCCGCTGATTGGTTTGTCGCGCGCGCAGCTCAAAGAAAAGCTTACTTCGCTCGGCATTGAGGGCTTTCGCGCTAACCAGATCTGGCAAGCGATCTATGCCAAAGGGGCGACCGATTTTGCTGAGATGACCACCATCAAAAAAGAAACGCAGAGGCTGCTCGCCGAGCATTTCAGCATCGCTCGCGCCGGTATCAGCCGCAATGCCATCAGCTTCGACCAAACGCAAAAATGGCTCCTCAAATTTGCCGATGATAACGAGGTCGAAACCGTTTTTATCCCCGATTCCAATCGCGGCACCTTGTGCGTTTCATCGCAGGTTGGCTGCACGCTTTCATGCACCTTCTGCCATACCGGCACGCAGCGCCTGGTGCGCAACCTCACAGCGGGTGAAATCATTACGCAAGTGCTCGTCGCCAAGGATGGGCTGGGGGAGTGGGCGGGCGCCCCACAGGTCGGTGCTGGCGCGCGTAGCCACGATGGCCGTGGCGAGCCGGAAGCCCCGTCATTCGACGGGGTAAACTCCGCGAAACGAGGGGACTCGCAGCGTAGCGAAGAGAGGCGCAGCCAACCGGTAGCGGGGGCGTCTTCGCCCCCCGCGCAAAGCGCTAAACAAAAACAGATGTTCGCCCGTCGCCCTGATTTTAGTCCTCGCGCTCTAACGAACATCGTCTTTATGGGTATGGGCGAGCCGCTGTTCAATTACGACAATCTCATCGCCGCGATTGACATTATGATGAGCAATGAGGGCTTAGCGCTCAGTCGCCGCAAAATCACCGTCAGCACCTCGGGCGTGGTGCCTAAAATTGTGCCCCTCGCGCGCGATGCCGGCACCAACTTGGCCATCTCGCTGCATGCGGTGAACAATGATTTGCGCAACGAGATTGTGCCCATCAACCGTAAATACCCGATCGAAGACTTGCTCGAAGCCTGCCGCGAATATCAAAGCATCGTCGGTGACCGCCATATCATGTTCGAATATGTGATGCTCGCGGGCGTGAACGACAGCGAGGCGGATGCGAAGGAGATGGTGCGCTTGCTCAAAGGCATTCGCTCCAAGGTCAACCTCATTCCCTTCAACCCATGGCCGGGCGCGCCTTATACCTGTTCCAGCAACAACCGTATTCATGCCTTTGGCCGGGTGTTGATTGAGGCGGGCATTGCCTCGCCCATTCGTAAAACCCGCGGCGAGGACATCATGGCCGCCTGCGGTCAGCTCAAATCGATGAGCGAGCTGAAAAAGGGTCAGAAGGTGAAGCTTTAAATCCCCTGATAACGCGCAGCAGCATCCTCGACCATCCTCCACTGCTCCTCGAACGGAAGAGCTTTGTTGCACCCACGCAGTGCCTGAATCCTTGCAATACTTGCCTGCAACGATGGGCTTGCCCAGTGCGCAGCCGTTAATGGCTGCCGCCCTACAGCCCGCACAAGACTGTCCGGTTTACGATCTTCGGGACGCATATTTGTTGGTTGTGGTTCAATCTTTAAAATATATTGCTCAATTAAATTTTCGTTTGGGTTCAGCACCTTTCCAGCCGAGGTAATATTGCGAGCAATGCGGGCAAGATACGGCAGCGCGCGTTCATCGCCAAGCGGCGCTGAAAACATGAGCGTTTCTTTATCCACGGTACGAATTTTGCTAAGCTTGGCTAGCGCCCGCTGATTAATGATTTCCACTAAGCTACTACCCATTTGGTAGCCAGTATTGAGATGACGTCGATACCCCGCTTGCTCGTAACGCTCGCCCATGGCTATTTTCTTTGCAAATGCACAGGAAAATTGATTGGCGATCCATGCTGTCACTGCACGAAGTTCTTCTTCATCAATGCCCAGCCCATCGGGTAATGTTGGTGGAGGATCACTGCGCATCAGCCTGTGGAATTCTTTGTTCATGTCCGGTATTTTGCGCATGCGCGCAATCCACAAATCGTTGAAGGCTGAATCGTTCATGCCGTCGGCAGCCAATCGCTCATCAACCTGAGATTCCAACGCTATATATTCTTCGCACACTTCCATAAGCGGATGATACCACTAGGATGTGACAGTTTAATGACAAAAAAGCTGACCTCTATCGTGGACGGCATGCTATTTCGTGTCGTAATGGAAACGGCATTGCAGAATGATGATACAGTTGCCATCCACACGGTATACTAAGCGATGTTCGTCGTTAATGCGCCGCGACCACCAGCCCGCGTAACGATGTTTCAATGGCTCGGGCTTACCCAATCCACGGTAGGGCTCGCGCATAATATCATCAATCAGGGCATCAATTCTTTTGCGCAATGAGGGGGCGTGCGTTTGCATCCACCCATAATGCGCCGTTGCGATATCAAGGAAGCGAACCTCCACGATCTTATTTCCGCGGTTTTTTCTGGCGGGATTTCCATTCAGTTTCAGTAAAACTCAAACCGAACTTACCTTCCTTATAGTCGCGTAATCCTTTATCGAGCTGTGCTTTATTCGCCTTGGTGCTGGTCAGGTATGCCGTCGCGTCCATACTGTCGTAATCGTCCTTGTTCATGACCACGACATGTTTGCCGCCCGGGCGGGTGATGATGACGGGGGCGCTGTCGTCCCACACTTTATCCATCACTGCTTTGAGGTTGTTGCGCGCTTCGGTGAACGTAATAATATCGCTGGTCAGTGGCATAATCATGTACTCCTTTATGTACAGAATATAGTACATAAACATGATTCTGTCAATGCAGCGTAGGCCCTTGGGATCGACAATCCGATGGGGTTGCATCGGGCAATAAAATCGATAGAATATCGCGATGCAGCGACAGCAATCATGACGGATAAACATGCCTACCGCCGCGAGCGCCGGGCGCTGCAATGCGCCATTGCGCTGGCCGCGCTGGTGCCCATCAGCGCCGGGCTTGCCGGTATGCTGCTCGGTGTGGCAGCGTTTCAAATGCCCATGCAAATTTCCGTAGTGCCGACTCACGCAAGCATCCCGTTCGACGCCGCGCTCGATAGCCATCTGCGCTATTTATCGGGTTTGTTGTTGGGCCTGGGGCTAAGTTTCTGGGCGATGATTCCGCGCATTGAGCGCCACGCCATACCGGTACGCATCCTGACGGTGATGGTGGTGATGGGTGGCATCGCCCGCCTTATTGCCGCCATCACGATTGCTGCCCCATCCATCCCCATGCAGCTCGCGATTGGGATGGAGTTGATCGCAACACCCCTGATTTGCTGGTGGCAGGCCCGAATTGCGAAGCGAGCGGATGTTGAATGAGGGGCTGGCTGAGGTGGTTCAGAACCTAAGGCATCAGCCCAAGCTTCGCTCGCAAGCGAGCTTCGAAGGACACTCCTACGCCTAAGATCGCCTTCGTGTGGCGTAAGCCACCCGAAGCCGAAGGCGTAGGGTGGTGGGTCCGGGAAGAGTTGAACTTCCGACCTCACGCTTATCAGGCGTGCGCTCTAACCACCTGAGCTACGAACCCACTTCACAAAACTGCCAAAAATACCGCGAAAAAGCCGCTATTTTGACCGATATTCGCTCATTTTTTTGCAAAAAAACCCGATAAAAAACCTGTTTTTCGGGTATTTTTGATGCGATTTATTAGAGTTTTTGCCCTAAAACCGCACAGCGAGGGCGTCTTTTAGGTAGCTCGAAAGCGATTGTCAAGCCGTTCGGTATCTTGGCCACTGGGCCCCGTCATGGTGTGTATCGCTCAGGCTTGTGACGCGCTCGCCCGTACGCGGGTGGCGTTGGGCGCATCCACTTGTGCCAGTCGCACGAACCATTCGCTGATCGATTCAGGGGTGGGCAAACTGGCCGGGTCTTCCCCCGGGAAGGCTTTGGCGCGCATGGCGGTGCGGGTCGCGCCCGGGTCGATCAGGTTGGTGCGCACGCTGGTCATCGCCATCTCGGCGGCGTAGGTGAGGGTGAGCTTATCGAGCGCGGCTTTGCTTGCGGCATACGGCCCCCAATAGGCGACCGCGCGCTCGGATGCACCCGAGGTGACCATGATGACGCGGCCGGCCTCGGACAGGCGCAAGAGCGGGTCGCAGGCGCGAAGCAAGCGGGCGTTGGCGAGCACGTTGATGGTGAAGACATCCTCGATTTCGCTGGGGGCTGCATGGGCAAGCGGCGACAGAGTGCCAAGCGTTGCGGCATTGCCGACGAGTATATCGAGCTTGCCGAAGCGCTCATAGATTTGCGCGCCCAGCGCGTCGATAGAATCCATTTGCCGCAAATCGAGCGGTACAATGGTCGCGGGCGTGCCGGTAATTTTCTGGATCGCATCATCGACCGCCTCGAGCCCACCGACGGTGCGGCCGGTGAGGATGACATGCGCGCCCTCGCTTGCATAGCGCTTGGCGACGGCCGCGCCAATGCCGCGGCTGGCACCGGTGATGAGGGCGATTTTATTGGCAAGGCGGAGCATAGGCTCAACAGTTAGCAGTTAGACACTATATTGTCACCCCGGGTTTATTCCGGGGTCCAGCTTCTTTTAAGAAAGATGGATCCCGGCGCAAGGCCAGGATGACAAGACTATGCCACATCCTTCACGAACAAATCCTTCTGACTGCCGCCGATGCCGTTCGCATGATCGGTGAGGGCAATCGGGTAATCGCCGCTGAAACAGGCGTCGCAATATTGTGGTAGCTCGTGGTTGCGGCGCGCTTCACCGACAGCGCGGTAGAGCCCGTCCATGGTCAGGAAGGCGAGCGAATCAACGCCGATGATTTCGGCCATTTCCTCGACGCTGTGGCGCGCTGCCATCAGCTGTGATTTTTCGGGCGTATCGACCCCGTAAAAACAGGGGTTGGTCGTCGGTGGGCTGGCGATACGCATATGCACTTCGCTCGCACCCGCCTCGCGCACCATGGTGACAATTTTTTTCGATGTGGTGCCACGCACGATCGAATCATCGACCAGAATCACCCGCTTGTCTTTGAGCAGCGCGCTGTTGGCGTTATGCTTGAGCTTGACGCCGAGGTGACGCACCGATTCCGACGGTTCGATGAAGGTACGCCCGACATAATGGTTGCGGATGATGCCCAGATCAAACGCAATGCCCGAGGCCTCGGCATAACCAATCGCACCGGGGACGCCGGAATCGGGCACGGGCACGACCACATCCGCCGCGATGGGATTTTCGCGCGCGAGCTCGGCACCAATGCGTTTGCGCACATCGTAGACGCTTTTATGCTCGATCACCGAATCGGGCCGCGCGAAATAGACATACTCGAAAATGCAAAAGCGGCGCGGTTGCGTCGTGAACGGAAAGAGGCTGCGCACGCCGCTGTGATCGACCATGACCATTTCGCCGGGGGCCACATCGCGCACATAGGTCGCGCCGATAATATCAAGCGCGCAGGTTTCCGAGGTGATGATGTGGGCTTCGCCCAAGCGGCCGAGCACCAAGGGGCGCACGCCATGCGGGTCGCGTACCCCGATCAGTGCGTCCTCGGTGAGGATGACGAGCGAATAGGCACCTTCGACTTCGCCGAGCGCATCGATCACCCGGTCTTCGATTTTTTGTCGCCCGGCGCGGGCGACGAGATGCACGATCACTTCCGTATCGCTGGTCGATGCGAACAGCGCGCCATGCGCGATGAGTTCGTTGCGCAGGGTGGTGGCGTTAGTGAGGTTGCCGTTATGCGCGAGCGCGAAGCCCCCGAGCGCGAGATCCGCGTAAAACGGTTGGATGTTGCGCATGCTGGCGCCACCGGCGGTGGAGTAGCGGTTATGGCCGATGGCCTGGCTGCCGCGTAACCCATCCATCACGCTGCGCGAGTTGAAATGATCGCCAACGAGGCCGAAGGCACGGTGCGAGAAAAATTGCCCCACGTCGCAGCTGACAATGCCCGCCGCTTCCTGCCCGCGATGTTGCAGCGCATGTAGCCCAAGCGCAGTATGCGCCGCGGCATCGGGGGTGCCGAAAATACCAAAGACACCACATTCATCATTGAATTTATCGAACATGGTTACGGTCTTTCGTTTTCGTCGTGGATGCGTTGCTGCAGGTCTTTCATCGAGGGTACGGAGGATGCGGGAAGGTCCTCGTTTGATGGTGCATCATCCGCAAGCTCGGAGCTGATTTTGCGGCTAAGATCGTTGATTTTCTCGGCGCTTTCATCGGCTTTGCGGTTGATGCTGTCGCGATCAAGCGTTGGCGCGTCGCCCTCGTTGGTGATTTTCTCAAGATAGTCCGGGGCGAATGTGGAAAGCCAATCGGCCAGCTTGGCAACATAGGGTTGGCTATAGGCTTCGCGCACCGCGTTGGGATAGTCTTTCTCGACCAGCACCAGGCTCATCGCGAAATAGCCGATGGCGACGATCAGCGCCCCGCGCGCGATGCCAAACACAAAGCCCACCAGGTTATCGATCAGCCCGATTTTATCGCCAGGTTTGGCCAGTTTCATCACTAAGCCGCAGAGGATTGAAATCGTGATCAGGGTGATGAAAAACAGACCGATTGCCGCGATGCCATTGGCGATCACCGGACTGCCAATATGCGGTTTGAGATACTCGCTCACGCTGGGCATCGCGCGGATGGTGACGATCGAGGCGCCAACCCATGCGGCCAGTGAAATCATCTCGCGCAGAAAGCCGCGGAAAAATGATAATAGCGCCGAGAGGCCGAGCACCGTCAGCACGCCAAGGTCGAACAAGGTGAGGGAAATATCTGCCATAGGGGTTAGGGGTTAGGGGTTGATTCAAATTGAAAACTCACATTTTGTCATTCCCGCGAAGGCGGGAATCCACTTTCTCGCTAAAGGAGATTCCCGCCTTCGCGGGAATGACAAAACCGAGAGGGTGCACATAAATGACGCGCCATGAGTATCGTTAACTGCTCTCTAACATAAAACGCACCAGCGCGTCTACATGCCCCACGCGGTGGGGCGCGTTATTTTTCTCGGGCGAGCTCATGGGGATGAGTGCTCGCGAAAAGCCAAGCGCGGCGGCTTCCTTGAGACGCGTATCGGTGCGGCTGACGGAGCGGATTTCACCGGTCAGGCCAATTTCGCCAAAGCCGACGAGGCTGATGGGCAAGGGCTTATCGAGCAG
>CAZZCK010000014.1:14804-16040 GCA_964652475.1 uncultured Azospirillum sp. | reverse complement strand
GCACCGCTGACCGGGTTTTCGCGCGCGTGGAGGAAGAGGGCGCTCGGATTTTTTACTTCCTCCAAGCCCGTATCGCTCATCGCGAAGACGCCGATTTCATCGGTCGCGCCGAAGCGGTTTTTCACGCTACGCAGGATGCGGTAATATTGCCCGCGATCGCCCTCGAAATAGAGCACGGTATCGACCATATGCTCGAGCACGCGCGGCCCGGCGATTTGTCCATCCTTGGTGACATGGCCAACGAGGATGAGGGAAAACCCGCGCTTTTTGGCCGCGCGGATGAGTTCATGCGTGCTGGCGCGCACCTGGGCGACGGTGCCGGGGGCGGAATCGAGCGAATCGACGAACATGGTTTGGATGGAATCGATGATGACGACGTCCGGTGCTTGGCCACTATCGATACTCGCCAAAATTTCGCGCACCGAGGTGGCGGTGGCGAGTTGCAACGGTGCATTGCTGAGGCCCAAACGCTGACTGCGCAGCTGAATTTGCGCGAGCGATTCCTCGCCCGAGACGTAGAGGACGGCGTGTCCGCCGCTCGCCAATATCGCCGCCGCTTGCAGCAACAAGGTGGATTTCCCGATGCCGGGGTCGCCGCCAAGCAAAATAGCCGAACCTTCGACGAGGCCGCCGCCCAGCACGCGGTCAAGCTCGGCGATGCCGGTGGTTTCGCGCGCATGGGGGGCGACGGTTTCGGCGAGGCTTGAAATCTCGAGGCCCTTGGATTTGCCGGGTTTCATGCCCTTGGGGGTCACGGTGACGGATTCTTCGACGATGGTATTCCACTCGCCGCAGGCATCGCATCGCCCCGCCCATTTCGCGCTGACGGCGCCGCAGGCTTGGCAGACATATTGGTTGGAATGTTTGGCCATGAAGGCCTTGTAGCCAACTGTAGCGCTTGGGGCAATTGCTTAAGGAGGGATTAGGGAAGGAAGCGTGCTGCGCCTCGGCGCTTGCCCAACCAGGGCGCGAGAATTGTGACAGTTGTGTGAAGATTTGTCCAAAAATGGCGGTTTTGATTGCGGCCAAACGGCCAAATCGCTTAGATTTGTTGGAGGAAATGGCGCATTATCAAATGTTAACCAAATTGTCATCAAACTGTCACATAAAACCTTAATTTATTAACCATTCATTAGCAAAGTTAAGCTATTCTGAACTTAAGAAGACAAAAAACCTCGCCAAGAGAATTAAGAATCCAGGAGCACGACGATGGCTTTACCTACCCTCGATAGTTCA
>CAZZCK010000014.1:12141-14704 GCA_964652475.1 uncultured Azospirillum sp. | reverse complement strand
GCCTTGCTTGCCGAAAAAGTGGTGATCCTGCTCCAGGGTAAAAACGTTTACGGCGACCCGATTTTCACCTATCTGCAACTGACCTTGCGCTCGCTGCAGGGCTTACGCGATAAAATGCGCGCCGGGGCGGATTTCATGCCCGCCGAATATGGCGAGGTGCTCGCCGCCGGTAAAGGCGAACCGAGCGCCGAGCTGCGTTCGGAAATGGCGGTGACGCATAACATGGTCGATGTGCCGCGCCCCAAAGCCGCCGCTGCCCCGGCCTATGCGGTGGCCCAGCCCAAACTGTGGGACGATTAGGGTTCGTCGTTCGTGATGCGTTATTCGTGATTCGAAAGAGGAGTTAGCCGTCGCGAAGCAGCCGGTGCGCGACGCTGATATGCTCCGCGCGCATCCACTGGGCGATATGGCCGATGAGGGCGGTTTTTACCGCCGGTTCGCAAAAGGCTGCATGCACGGCGTTGAGGTTGCAGATGGCCAATTCTTCAGCGGTGAGGGGGGTAAAGCCCGGCGCAAAATCATAGGTGATGCCGGCCAGTAGCTTGACCTGATCTTTGTAATCAATACCGCCTTGCTGCGGGTCGTCGCTCGCGAGTGCGATCGGTAAATCATGGTCGCGCAGCAGGGAAAAAAACGGATGCTCCTCATAGGTTTTGAGGTAGGTTTTGACCACATCCGGGTCACGCGTTTTGCCGCCCGGCAAGTATTTTGAGTTGGGGATGCCGTCTTTCAAATGCACCGTGGTGCCCAGCGAGAGGTTGATAAAAGGCATCATGATGACGGGAATATCGCGCGCGCGGATTTTGGCGATCACTGCCGGCGATTCGATCATCTGCACCGCGTGGGCGAGGCGGTCGAGCGACAGGCATTCAAGCGCGGTATCAAGATGCTCGACGCCCGCCCCCTCGCCGTAATGGCCCTCACCGAGTAGCCCGAGCGGGTGGAGGCGATGGTAGGCCTCGGCCATGGCCTCGGGCCCGCCGGATTTGATTTCCATGCCCTCGTGCCCGGCGGTGGTCATGCCGACAAAAATGCCGGGCACTTCGGCGACCGCTTCGCTTAGCCAATCGACCCAATCATTCGCGCGCTGTTTCAAACTGCCGGGCACATTGGCGGCACCGGTTTTGTTGGCGCAGTGCGTGAAGCGCAGGGTGACGCCATGCTCGGCAAACTCAGCGACGATGGCTTTCGCCAGGTGAAAGAATTGTTTGCGTGCGCTAGCGGCCGGCAGATCGGGGTAGAGCACCTGGGCGATGGTGATGTTCTGCGACGGTTCGACATAGCGGATGTTTTGTTTCAGGCAGCTTTGCAAAAATCGCGCCATCACGAAGCGGTAATCGCTTTCGTTTTGGATGCCGCCAGGGCGATGCCGGTGGCCTTGCGTGGTGCCTTGAATGGCATCGAAGCCGGAGAATTTATCTTGCTGCTCGGGCACGCAGAAATAGTTGTAATCGAGGTCGAGCGGGTTGCCCTTCGTATCAAAGGTGAGGGCGTGGCCGCCCTTGCTCGTGAATAGTTTGGAATACTGGCCGACCGGGTCGCTTTTGCCGATCGCATTCGGCCCGTCGACCAGTTGCCATTTGCCTTCCGTGTCGCGCGCAACATGCATGAGTTTGTTGCGAAGGCCAAGGTCCCATGCCGTTTGCGGCGAAATGGTGCCCGGCACATGCAAATGCGGATCGACCGCCGGGAAGGAATCAATCATCGCTTCGGTGAGGGGGGTGGCGGTGAGGGGCTTTTTCATCGATTGACTATACACCGATTCGCACGCGCAATCAGTAAGTATTTGCTAGCCGGCTTTGCGGCCTTCGACATGGATGGGCCCATCCGCCTTGCCGTGGACGAACTGGTCGACATAGGGGTTGCCGGAATTATCGATCGCGGATACTGGCCCGTCCCAGATGATTTTGCCCTGATAAATCATGGCGACACGGCTCGCGATTTTGCGCACACTGCTCATATCATGGGTGATGGTGACGGCGGTGCTGCCGAGCTTTTTCACGCAACTCACAATCAGCTCATTAATCACGTCGGCCATGATGGGGTCGAGGCCGGTGGTCGGTTCGTCGAAGAAAATAATCTCGGGGTTGGCGGCAATGGCGCGCGCCAGACCGACGCGTTTTTGCATGCCGCCCGAAAGCTCGGATGGCAGTAAATCTGCGACCTCGGCCTTGAGGCCCACTGCTTCGAGTTTTTCGATGGCGAGTTCTTTGGCTTGGCTGGTGGTGAGGCTTTGCCCGCGTTCTTTGCTGCCGAAGGTGATATTTTTCCAAACCGGGAGTGAATCAAACAGGGCGCCACCTTGAAACAGCATGCCGATTTTTTGCAGCATCGGCGCGCGTTCGCTGAAGCTATGGTGGGTGATGTCCTCGCCGTCGACCTCGATGGTGCCGCTATCGGGTTTAATGAGGCCAAGCACGGTTTTGATGGTGACCGATTTGCCCGAACCCGAACCGCCAATAATGACTAGCGATTCGCCGGGCATGACGCTTAAATTCACCCCATCGAGCACGATCTTTTTGCCGAAGGTTTTATGGACGTCCGTCAGTTTGATTTTGGGGGT
>CAZZCK010000014.1:0-12041 GCA_964652475.1 uncultured Azospirillum sp. | reverse complement strand
ATCCCAAAAAACATTTCGGTGATGAGGTAGTTGGCGAGCAATATGAGGATCGAGGCCGAAACCACGGCGTTGGTGGTCGCGGCACCCACACCTTGCGCGCCGCCCTTGCTGTGATAGCCATGGTAGCAGCCCATCAGTGCCACAATAAAACCAAACACACCGGCTTTGACAAGGCCGGTCATCACATCGAACCAGGTGAGGAAATTCCAGGTATTGTTGAGGTAGGGGATCGGCGCGAAATTGAGGGCCTTCACGCTCACCGCGTAGCCGCCGAAAATACCGATGATATCGCCTACAAATACCAGGCAGGGCAGCATGAGGGTGGCAGCCAGCACGCGCGGGAAGAGCAAATATTTGAATGGATTGGTGGAGAGTGTCACCAGCGCATCGACCTGTTCGGTGACCCGCATGGTGCCAATTTCGGCAGCAAAGGCGGCACCGATGCGCCCGGCAACCATCAGGCCCGCCATGACCGGGCCTAGTTCACGCGTGATGGCCAGGGCGACAATGAGTGGAATGGCATTTTCACCGCCAAAATCTTTGAAGCCGGATGAGCTTTGCAGCGCCAGTGCCGCACCGGTGAATAGCGTGGTCATGCCGACGACGGGCAGGGAGTAATAGCCGATCTCGATAATCATGCGGCCGATTTGTTTGGGGTAATAGGGGGGGCGGAACCCTTGGGCCAGGATACCCCAGGTGAATAGTGCCAAGCGCCCCACCGCCGCCATAAACAGCATGACGACATGACCAACCGTGGCAACAGGATTAGAACGGATCAGGGTGCGCATGCCTAGTTCTTAGCGAGGTTTGCTGTGCGAGTCTAGGGCCGTTTGATGGGGGTTATGTAGTGGCGTGGATCAACGCATCATTGATACTTGCGGTACGTCGTGCCATCCGCCCATCGGCAGCGAATTCCCAGTGCTCGAGCCCGTGCGCGCGATAATGCTGACCTGCGGCATCACGCCAAGTGTAGCTGAACTGTACGGCGATTTTATCGTCTGCAAATAAGAACAGTTCTTTCTTGAGGTGATAGTCGATTTCCTTTTCCCATTTGGCGGTGAGGAATTGAATAATTTCCGCATGGCCTTTGAGAAACACATCGCGGTTGCGCCACACGCAATCCTCGGTGTAGGCGCGTGCGACTTTTTGCGGGTCGCGCGTGTTCCATAAATCCTCTGCCATTTGTACTTTCTGGCGGGCAGATTCAGCAGTGAAAGGCGGGGTGATGATGGAAGACATAATGCCGCCTGGAGTGAATGTTAAAATAATCGTGTCGCAGTTAAAAAGGGGTGAGCAACCATCGCCCACCCCTCTTTATGGCTACGCCGCGCTGCGAAGTCCATGCGCATTGACATGCGGAAAGTCGATCTCAGTTTTAAAAGCTTCGTTAAAGTAATTGGTGAAGGTGTTCAGTGCCACATGGGCAAGAATCTCTACCATTTCTTCGTCGCTGAAGCCTGCATCACGCACGGCGTTTACCTCGGCGTCGCTGACGCCGCCGCGTTTTTCAACGAGCTGGCTGGCAAATGTCAGGGCAGCTTGCGTTTTCTTATCCGCCGATTTGCCTTTGAGGTTGGCGGTGCGTTCGTCGGCAGTGACACCTGCTTTTTCGGCGAGGTATGTATGCGCCGACGCACAGTAATCGCAGCTATTCTGACCAGCTGTAACCAATGCCAGTTGCTCGCGCAGTGCGGGGGAAAGTTTGCCTTTGCCAAGAGCGCCAACAAAGCCGAGTAAGCCTTCAAGGGCAGCGGGTGCATTTGCGAAAGCACCAAAAATATTGAGTTCAGCGCCCATGGCCTTTTTGGCACCTTCGAGCAGGTCTTTGGCTTTTCCTTGAGCGGTTGCGGTGGTGAGGGTTTGAATACGTTGCATAACAATTCTCCAATAAAGCGGGTTGAGTGGTGAAAAAGCAAAATCGCCCTTCGAACCCTTTATAGGAAACTAAATTGTTTCCGTCAACCCAAAAGATAATAAATATTTTTCTCTTTTATTATTATATGGTTGATTGCTTTGCGGATATTAGCTAATATAAGTAGAACACGAGTACACCTATTTAAGTAAACAGATAGGTTTACAGAAAGAACGCCATATGCCCCGCCCATCACGACGTGACGACATCATTCAAACTTCGATTGCGCTGTTCAGCAAGCATGGCTTCAACGGGACGGGTGTCGATATGATCATGCGTGAAGCCAAGGTTTCTAAAAAAACGATGTATAGTTATTTTCGCTCGAAGGAAGAGCTCATTCTTGCGAGCCTGCAACATTACGATGGTTTATTTCGTAATAACTTCATGAAGCAGGTCGATAAGATAGGTAAGACACCGGAAGATAAATTGCTCGCCATGTATGACGTGGCAAAAGCCTGGTTCATGCAGGATAATTTTTTTGGCTGCTTGTTTATTAATGCTATTGGCGAGCACTCCGAAGATGATACGCCCGTTCGCAGCATATGCAGGAGTTTCAAATCGAAAATGTATGATTTTATTGTCGGGCTGTGCCATGAAGCTGGCGCTAAACAGCCTGCCAAACTTGCGGATGAATTATGCCTGTTGCTAGAAGGTGCGATAGTCACGGCACAAGTGAGCCACAAACCGCAAGCCGCCGAAACGGCGAAGCGTGCAGCGCAGTCTATTATTCAGGCGCATCTTTAGGGTGAGACAGTAGCGCATGCAGTCGCATGCATGTACATGGATTCTGGCAGCTGTGTTGTTTTGAATGCGACGCGCGATTCAACCTGCTGAAAGCGACCGGCCTTCCAAAAACAATGCGGCGTGACTATTCGTAAATCCGCGTCACACGCGGGCCAATGCGGGTGAGGACTTCGTAGCCAATCGTCTCGGCGGCGGTGGCAACGTCATCGACGCGGATGCCGCCATGATCGCCAAGTAGCGTAATCATCGCACCGTCATGGGTGAGTGTTTCGGGCACGCTGGATACATCAAAGCAGAGCATGTCCATCGTCACGCGGCCAATCAGCGTTACTTTATACGCGCCAACATACCCCACCGCGTGGCCCGAGGCGTGGCGCAGATAGCCATCGGCATAGCCACTGGCGACCGTCGCGATCCGCGTGCCTTTGGGCAAAGTTTGAGTGGCGCCGTAACCAACGGTTTGTTCGCGCTCGAGCGTGCGGGTGGTGAGGATGGGGGCGTGCCAGGTGGCGACGTGCTGTAAGTCGTGCGTCGCGAGTCGTGAGTCGTGTGCACTAAATGTGGCTTTTTCGCTGGTGATGGCTTGCGCTGCAATGCCATAGAGCGAGCAGCCGGGACGCGCGAGGTTGAAATGGTATTCGGGCGCGAGATAAATGCCGCCGGAATTGCATAGCGATGCGGGGATGGTGGGGGCGAGGGCGCGCGCGGCGTTGAATAACGCAAGCTGCTGCGCATTCAGCGGGTGATCCGCCTCGGGCGCACAGGCCAGGTGGCTGATGAGTAAGCCCGTGCGGGTTGCTTCCAGCAACGCAGGGTCGTTTCTGATGAGACTTGAAAATTCCTCGACCTCAAGCCCCATGCGCGCCATGGCGGTATCGATATGCAACGCACTGACGGCATGGATATGCTCGGCGGCGACGGGCTTCCAGCGGTTAATTTGCGCGAGTGAATTGAGCACGGGAATCAGGCGGTGGGAGGCGAAGGCAAATTCCTCGCCGGCTTGTACGCCATGCAAAATCAGAATGCGCACATCCGGCAGCGCTGCGCGTAGCGTAATCCCCTCGTCGAGGGTGGCGACAAAAAATGTATGGCAGCCGGCGTTTGCCAGTGCGCTCGAAACTTCGATGACGCCCAGCCCATAGGCATTGGCTTTGACCACGGCGGCGCATTCCTGCCCGCTGAAATTGCTGCGCAGCAATTGCCAGTTAGCAACGATCGCGGGTAGCGACACGGTGAGGGTGGGGGTGATGAACATGGTGCCTAGTGCCTAGTGCCTGGTGCTGGGGGAGTCAACTGCTTGTCGCGCGGCGTAGCGAGTCGTGAGTTGCTCGTTATCAGTTGTTCGTTGTTGGTCGTGAGGAAGGCGAAACGTGAAAACGTAAGCCCCTCCCTTCCTGGTAGGCTGCGTTGCATTTATACTGCCTGAAAATAACATGAGGCTGTATGAGCATATATCTCCCCTTCGATGCTACCACCAACCCTACCATCACCACCGATTCGCCGCTCTATCGAAAAGCGTTCGAGCAATACCTGCGCAAAGGCACGCCGATGGAGATTTCGCTCAAGATGATGATCGCGCGGACGGAGACCACCGCGAATCACTCGACCGAGCGTTACATCTGGCGCACCGCAGGGGATGGCAAAGTCCGCCCGAGCCACGCGGCGAATAATGGCCAGGTTTTTAGCTGGGATGATCCACCCGAGACGGGCAACCCAGGCGATGAGCCGGGCTGCCGTTGTGTGGCGATACCGCTGCCGACACTGCTCGATGCGCTGGCGCTTGCTCCGGCGCTCATACCTGTAGGTCGGTTAGGTAGAGGCGTGCGCGTCGGCGGCGCAATTCTGGGGCGTATTGGGCGCAGAGTCACTAATGTTGATAGAGACACACTAACCCCAGCACAGACTAGAAATCTGGAGCGATTTGATAAGAAGTTACCAAAAGATGCGCAAGCAATCACTGTAGAGCGTGGAGCTAATGGTCAACGTATCTTTCGAGCTGACGTGCCAGCAAGAAATATTCCAGGCTCGTTTGCGCGCTATGAAAAAGTTGTGGATAGGACTGGTAATACGGTATCCTACACTAAAACAACGTATGGACCTAACGGCGAGATTATTGGTGTAAAAGTAAAATTCGGAGAATGATATGAAAGAGCGAAAAGAAATATTATTGCGCCTCGTTGAAGCTTCCGATGCGTTGCAGGATATAGTGCTGGATTTGAATAGACTGTCATGGGATTCGAGTAGACCCCTTGTTACGTTAACACGGCCTGATATTGCGCGTGTGCTTGGCCGTTACCTCAACGAAGAACTGAGTGAAAATGATATTGAGCTTTGGGCCAATGCCATTGAGGGGCGTGAAGATGTTCAGTATGAAATTGGCCATGAAGATATTTTGGCTGAAGCGATTCACCAATTGGCAAACCCATTGCTTACCTCAGCGCTAACCTTAGCGAGCGCACAAGAACTATTAGATAGTCTGGGGTGATTCACCCAGCTTGGATTCAGTCAGTGCCCGAGCCACGCGGCGAATGAGGGGCGGATTCTGGGTTGGGATGAACCACCCGCGACCCTCCCCCAGGGGATGAGTGCCCGCAACCAGACCTAATAATACTGCTCGGGCAGATGGTCGTCCTTCGCCAAATCAAGAAAACGCGTCAGCTCGCCTTGGAATTGCAGCTTGATGGTATCGACCGGGCCGTTGCGATGCTTGGCGACAATGACCTCGGCGACGCCGTGGATGGCGGCCATCTCGGCCATCCAGGTGGCGTGTTCGGGCGTGCCTTCTTTGGGTTGCAAACGCTGCTTATAATATTCCTCACGATACACAAACATCACGATATCGGCGTCCTGCTCGATCGAGCCGGATTCGCGTAAATCCGCAAGTTGCGGGCGTTTGTCGTCGCGGCTTTCGACCGCGCGGGAAAGCTGCGAGAGTGCAATGACGGGAATATCAAGCTCCTTGGCGATGGCTTTCAGCCCTTGCGTAATTTCCGACACTTCCTGCACCCGATTCGATTGCGAATTGCTGCTTGATGGGCGCACGAGCTGCAGGTAATCGATCACGAGCAGCGCGACATTATGCACCCGTTTCAAGCGCCGCGCGCGGCTGCGCAAGGCAGCAATAGTGAGGGCCGGTGTGTCGTCGATATGCAAAGGCAGGCTTGCCATATCTGCCGAGCTTTCGACCAGGCGCTGAAATTCCTCCTGATGTAAATCGCCGCGTTGTAGTTTGTGCGAACCCACCCCGCAGGCCGAAGCGAGCAAACGCATGGCGAGCTGCTCGCCTGACATTTCAAGCGAGAAAAACCCAACCGAGCGCGGCTTGCTGCCAGCGGCTATCGCATCGGCGTCCTCGCGCGCGAGGGCCTTGGCGGCATTGAAGGCGATGGTAGTGGCAAGCGCCGTTTTACCCATCGCCGGGCGACCCGCCAGAATCAGTAAATCCGAAGGGTGAAGGCCGCCGAGCAGTTTGTTCATATCGATGAAGCCGGTATCGATCCCCACCACCATACCCGAGCGCTGATAGGCTTTCTCGGTGCGGTTAATCGCCTCGACCAGCGCGTGCTTGATCGGCTTGAAGCCACCCTCGGCATCGCCATCGGTTGCGAGTTTGAACAGTTGCTGCTCGGTCATCTCGACGAGCGCAATGCCAGCATGTTCGCTTTGCGGGTTGAAGGCCTCGATCACTGTCGTTTCACCAATACCAATCAGGCGGCGCTTGATCGCCAGATCGCGGATGATGCGGGCGTAATCATGTATGTTGATGATGGAAGTCGCGGCACCGACAAGGCGGGCGAGGTACTGATCTTCGACCCCTTGTTCGGCCGAAAAATGATGTTTGAGCGTCACCGGATTGGCGATCAGGCCCTTATCGTGAAATTGCAAAATGGCTTTGTAAATGCGCTGATGGATGCCAGCGTAAAAATCCTCTGGCTCGAGCGTGCTACCGACATGGTTCAGCGCTTCATTGTTGGCAAGAATGGCGCCCAGCACGGCCTGTTCGGCCTCAAGGTTGCTTGGTGCCTCGCGCGTGGGCGCACTCGCGGACGATTCATTTTTTGTAGGGGTGTTGGGGTGTTCGAGAACGGTGGCCATGGCATTTTTTTCGTTGTTGGTTGTTCGTTGTTGGCTGTTCGTTATGATACGCTTACGAACAACGGTCGTTTAGCATACTCGCGCACTGTGTGAGGACAATCCCTTGGATCGATGCAAGCGGCCTTGTCCACAGCTATGCGTATCGCCGCGGGTGAGCGATGGGGATAAGTGGGGTGGCAACAAAAAACCCGACCATATTGTGCGGGCGGGGTTTTCTGTTTACCGCATGGCGGGAGATCCTTAGGATACGCCCTATCCAACCTACGCTGCGGATTCGTCCTCAGCGCTATGCGCTTCGCCGCCATCGACGCTCGCGGATGGTTCATCCGCTTTCGCGGCGAGTTCCTGGGCGAGTAAGCCTTCCGCATTGCGTGCCACTTGCACCTTGACGCTGACGCGTACTTCGGGGTGCAGGTTGACAATCGCCTCATAAACACCGAGCGATTTGATCGCGGTGGTAAGGTCGATATAGCGACGCTCGACCGTGTGGCCGGCTTCGGCAAGGGCCACTTCCACGTCACGCGCGGCGACCGAGCCGTAAAGCTTGCCATCCTCCGACGCTTGACGAATGATGCTGACCGAAAGATTCTGCATCCCCGCGGCCAGTTTCTCGGCGGCGGCTTTGGTTTGCTCGTTTTGCTTTTCAAGCACGGCGCGTTTGCTTTCAAACACTTTTTTATTGTCTTCCGTCGCGCGCAGGGCCTTTTTTTGCGGCAGCAGGAAGTTACGGGCAAAGCCGTTTTTAACTTTCACCACGTCGCCTACGGAACCTAGGCGGCTGATGCGTTCGAGTAGAATAACATCCATTTTAGTCTCCTTAGAAGGAGGTTCTAGGTCCTAAGTCCTAGGTGCTAGCTATTTTCCAGCACCCAGCATCCAGCACCCAGCACCCAATTACGATTGTACGACGTAGGGCAGCAAGGCGAGGTTGCGGGCGCGTTTGATGGCTTGGGAAAGCGCGCGCTGCTTTTTCGCGGATACGGCCGTGATGCGGCTTGGCATAATTTTACCACGCTCCGAGATGAAGCGGCCCAGCAGTTTCACATCTTTATAGTCCACCGCGGGCGCGTTCGCACCGGTCAGCGGGCAGGATTTGCGACGGCGGAAGAACACTTTGCGGCCAGCATCGGCACCTTCGGCACCGGGGCGGCCACCGGCTGCACCGTCACGCGGGGCGCGGTCACCACCGCCAAAGCTTGGACGGTCACTGCGGCCACCGGCTGGGCGATCGCCACGCGGGGCACGGGATTGGAATGAATCGTTCATAATGCATCTCGTTGTTAGTGGTTCGTTGTTCGTTGTTCGTTTCAATTTTTGTCATTCTTTACGAACAACGAAAAACCAATCACGAACAACCTCTGTCTTAAGCGGCTTCGTAAGCGTCGCCGGATTTGCTTTGCAGCATGACGCTTGGGCTGGCATCCATGCTGTCCACGCGCACGGTGAGGGTGCGGATGATATCCTCGTTGATGCTCATATTGCGCTCAAGCTCTTTGAGGGTTGCGGCGCTGGCTTCGATCCCAAGCATGGTGTAATGGCCCTTGGCCATTTTGTTGATTTTGTATGCGAGTTGGCGCAAGCCCCAATACTCGGTTTTAATCACCGAACCTTTACCGTCGGTGACGATTTTGCTCAATGTATCGGTGAGTTTTTGCACGTCAGCCTTGGAAAAATCCGGGCGGGTGACGAAATTGCATTCATAAAATGCCATAACAAACTTCCTCATTAACGGCTGCGGTTGATTTGCGCACCCCATGTGCGCCTACCCCAACAACCTGTGAATTAATGCTCCCTTGATCAGGGAGCGGGGCTTATAGGGGGCATGGCGCGGCTTGGCAAGGGGAAAATGCTAGCGCAAGCCCTGCTCGATCAACTGGCGGATATAGCGCTGGTAGGGGATACGGGCTTTGGCGGCCTTTTCTTTCACCGCTGCTAGCAAATGCGCGGGCAGGCGCATGGTGATGCGCTCGTCTTTCGCCGCGAACTCGAAATTGGCGGGTTTGAATTGTGAAAAATCGAGGTCAGACAAATCCTGCGCGAGGAATGCCTCTACCTCCTCATCGGTTGTCATGATTGGGATTTGCTTTTTCATAATAAACTGCCTCCTTTTTGTGCATATAACGGGCGCTTACGGGGCGCATATAGGTTTCTGCGCCATAATGGCGAAAGGTGAACGCAACAAATAATGCTCGGCCTTGCTCGGTGCGCCCCACCACTACAAAGCGTTGTTCTGCCAGCGAGTGTTTAACATCCGGCCCAAAGTTCGTAGCCAGAAACAAAACGCGCTCAATCTCCGCTACCGAAACCCCATGCTTTTGGCACTTAGCTACATTCCCTTCGTCCCATTCGATTCCGGCAATCTTCATAGCCATAATGTACATATGTACATACAAATGTCAAGCAAAAGCCATAATACCCCACCCGCTGTCACACAAACTTCACAAATCGTTAATAGAAAATTAACGGGGGGGGGGGGTAAACTGGAGGTATGATTAACGTGATTATGAACGATCAAAAACAAAGCAAGCAATAGGAGATTTTATGACAGGTGAAGCAAACAATTCAGCAGCGCCAAAGACGCCAAAAGGGTTTGAGAATTCAGTAAAGATTGTTTCAGGTGTTGTAATGCCCAAAAGCCAAGAAGAGGCACTCTACCTTGCGGCACTGTCTACAATCAAGGAAGCAGGAAAAGGCGATACGATTGTAATCTCGAAAAATCGGAATAGCATCTCCCATCTGGTTACAGAACAAAGAACCAATGCTGGTAAAAGCCGTGAGAGTGTTTTTCTAACCGAGTTTGAAAACGGTGGTCTGGCTGCGGGGCTACAATCAATAGAAGGTGGTGTTACAACAACGCTAGTTGGGCTTTCGACGGGGCAGGTATACCGAGCCGAAACGAAAGGTTCAGCGCGGAAACTTGTTGATATTACCGGACCAGCAGCAAAGGCAGGCATTACTGCAGAAGACATCCGCACGTTCCAGAAAATTAGCGCTAACAGTGGGGAAGTAGAGGCTGGCGAGGCTGATAGAATCATTACCATGATGAATAAAGCACGTAACCTCACCGGACGTGTTGTTAATTAAACCCCCTTGCCTCGCCGGAAGGCCACGCGTATAAACCAGCCTTCTTACACAGAAGGCTGGTTTTTTATGACAACTGCACTTGTATTTCCGGGCCAAGGCTCGCAAGCCATCGGCATGGGCCAGGCGCTCGCCGCGAATTTTGCCGAGGCGCGTGAGGTGTTTGAGGCGGTCGACGATGCGCTTAACTTCAAGCTCACCACCCTCATGACCCAGGGGCCGGAGGCGGAGCTCACGGCCACCCAAAACGCCCAACCGGCGATCATGGCGGCATCCCTCGCCGCCTTTCGTGTGATGCAAAAGCAAATGGGGTTTGCGTTGCCCGCGGGGGCGATCTGTGTCGCCGGCCATTCGCTTGGTGAGTATTCGGCGCTGACGGCGGCGGGGTCGCTGAGCGTGGCCGAGGCGGCGAAGTTGCTGCGTATTCGTGGCCTTGCCATGCAAGCGGCGGTGCCCGCGGGGCAGGGCGGTATGGTCGCCATTATCGGCCCGGATTTTCAGGCGGTCGAGGAAATCGTGCGCGAGGCGCGCGCCCGTGCTATGGGCGAGGTGATCGAGATCGCCAACCAGAATTCGACGAATCAGACGGTGATTTCTGGCTCCGCGCGCGGTATGGAAATCGCCATCGAAGTGGCGAAAGAGCGGGGTGCCAAACGCGCCCTGCCGCTGCCGGTTTCGGCACCGTTCCATTGTTCCATGATGCAACCGGCGGCCGAGAAAATGCGCCTGGCGCTGGCCGAGGTCGACCTCAAAGCCCCCGCCGTGCCGCTGATCGCGAACGTGACCGCCGAGCGGATCTCGGACCCTGCCTTCATCAAGGATTTGCTGGTGAGCCAAGTGACCGGCATGGTGCGCTGGGTGGATAGTGTCGAGCGCATGAAGCAGCTCGGCGTTACGCGCGTGATCGAAATTGGCCATGGCAATGTGCTCGCCGGCCTCATCAAACGCATCGCGCCGGAAATGACGGTGGTCAATATCGGTACGCCCGCGGATTTGGATGGGTTTAGTAAGGCGGCTTAGTTAGAATTGTCATCCCGGGCTCGTCCCGGGATCCCCTGCAACATATTCGAACCTGTGGCGGGAGATCCCGGGACGAGCCCGGGATGACAGTATAATAAAAACAATGGAGAACCATATGAACCTCACAGGCAAACGCGCACTCATCACGGGTGCAAGCGGCGGTATTGGCGGGGCGATCGCGAAGGCGCTGGCGGCGGCGGGGGCGAGTGTCGCCATTTCCGGCACACGGGTGGAGGCGCTGGAGGCGCTCAATGCCGAACTCGGCGGTGTCGCCAAAATTCTACCATGCAATTTGCTGGATGGTGGGGCGGTCGATGCCCTTCCCGGCCAGGCGGAAGCGGCGCTTGGTGGGCTGGACATACTCGTGTGTAACGCGGGTGTCACGAAAGATGGCCTCGCCATGCGCATGAAAGACGAGGATTTTGACTCGGTGATTGCAATTAATTTGAAGGCGACGTTTCAGCTGAACCGTGCAGTGCTGAAACCTTTCATGAAACAGCGCTCGGGGCGCATTATCAACATTGCTTCGGTGGTCGCCGTCATGGGTAACCCCGGCCAAGCGAATTACTGCGCATCCAAAGCGGGCATGATTGGCATGAGCAAATCCCTCGCGCAGGAGGTTGGCTCGCGTGGCATCACCGTCAACTGCGTCGCCCCCGGCTTCATCAAAACCGCGATGACGGATAAGCTGAACGAGGAACAGGCCAAGCGCATTACCGATAACATTCCGGCGGCGCGCTTCGGCACGCCCGAGGATGTGGCGACCGGGGTGGTGTATCTGGCGAGCGATGCTGCGAGCTATGTGACGGGCCAGACGCTACATATTAATGGCGGGTTGTTGATGGTGTAGAAAGGTGAAATGAGGAACTGACGAATTGACGAATGAATGAAGTGAGGAATGGTTCTTTGCCTTACGAACATCCCTTTATTTCTCTCGCCTTTTCTTGATTCTCCAGTTCGTCCGTTCGTCAATTCCTCATTTCGTCAATTCCCCTATCCCTTTTTTCACTAGCCAAATCCGATTCGGCTATGGTAAAGCCGCGAAACGTTCCCCTGATGGCGGGTTAAAACCAAGAACCATCCGCTGTCGATTCTGCCAACTAAACCATGAGGATACTATGTCTGATACTGCTGCACGCGTGAAAAAGATTGTTGTTGAACATCTGGGCGTTGAAGAAGCAAAAGTCAC
>CAZZCK010000013.1:0-42302 GCA_964652475.1 uncultured Azospirillum sp. | reverse complement strand
TCAGGGTTCATCACCGCGCGCACCGCCTCCGCTGCTTTTTTAATGTCGGGCAGCAGCAGTGGGTTGAGATGGGCCGTCTTATGCCATTCCCGCCCACGATCCTTGTGGTGGCTATCGCGTAAGCCTTCCAACACATCCGGTGTCGGGAATTTCTGTTCCAACGGCACGAGTTTCTCATGGCCAGGTTCTGGTTGCCACATTGCACCCACTTGCTCCGTATCGAGGTTGAGATGAGCCACCTTGGTGTTTGTGGCGGCGCGATTTGCTTCATTGCTATCAAGATACCATTCATTCCATTTACCAAGTTCTTTAGCGATTGCAGTAGTGGCGATCACTGCGCGGGTAACGCTGTGTGGGCAGGAGCCGGTTTGCGCTGGCCCTATTGCGGAAAGATGATCAGGAAACGTGCCATGAATCCTTTGGATTAGTTCGCAACTTAAAAGGCCGATACCATTGTTATGATCTGCGCCTATAATGCTCAGGCGGTTGCCGGTAGGGGTGGCCATGGCACTCAATATCACCGCACTCAGCCCGTCGCTAGTGAGTTTGCCAGCGTTGATTTTTTTATGGCCGATTGCCTTTAACTCATCCACTGCGTGCAACTTCACCTCATAATCGGGATTTAAGCCACGGAGCCAGGTAAGTTCACCTAAAAACCAAGGGTCTCTGATATTCTTATGCTCATAAAGTAATTCCTGCAGCGTCCATTGCCCGCTCCGTATTAACTGGCGAAACTCCGGCGGTGTAGTGTTTGCTTGATTGGCCATGGTAGTATCATACGTTTGAACTTCAGATTGCAAATCAGAATCCATCGCCCATGCATTTCGGCTATCATACGCCACGATGCGGATACCGCTATCCATCGCCGCCATCAGCAGTTGGGATTTAATTTTTGCATTTTCTTGGGTCTCTCGGTCGGCTAGAATTATCATCATCATGGTTTGAACATACTGGCGGGCTTGCGCCTTGCTGCCTAATGCCCGCGCAAGGGTTCCATCCTGATAAGCCCAAAAGAGCGGATTAAAGTCCGTCGAGTGCTCAACACCAATGCTGCTGATATCGTATTTTTCTTGCAGATCAGGTAAATGGGTACGTAGCCATGCCAAATGCTTCGTTGCACGATGATTTTCCCCCAACACCAACGTATGACTTCCGCCATCCATCGGTAGCGCTTTATCGAGGAATTTTCTGAACGCCGGTGCCATGTTGGGCCGAGCGGTTGGGTTATAGGCAGTCTCATCCATCCTCCGATGATAGCGGATGCGGGTTAAGATAGGGTTAAGCCGCGCGCGCGATGACGGGGGTGACAACCCTGAAAAAACGCGCTAAACCCGGCTTCATGATGTATGTTTCCACACGCGGGGCGGCCCCGAAGGTTGATTTCAACGGCGCGTTGCTCGCGGGCCTCGCCAGCGATGGCGGGCTTTATGTGCCGGAATCCATCCCTGAGTTTTCCCCACAAAAAATCGCGTCCCTGGCGGGCCTGAGCTACGGCGATCTCGCGCTTGAAATCATGATGCCGTTTGTGGGGAACAGCTTCTCGCGCACCGAAATGAAGCGCCTGATCGATCGGGCCTATGCCGATTTTCGCCATGGGGCGATCGCGCCCTTGACCCAGCTTTCGTCGCGGCATTTTGTGCTCGAGCTGTTTCATGGCCCGACCTTGGCGTTCAAGGATTTTGCCTTGCAGCTGGTTGGCCCCATGCTCAATGCCGCGATGGAAAAAGCGGGGACGCGGGCGGTGGTGCTGGGTGCCACTTCCGGCGATACGGGTTCGGCCGCGATGGCGGGCGCGATGGGCTGCGCGAACCTCGATGTGGTGATTCTTTATCCGCAGGGTCGTACGAGCGAGGTGCAACGTCGGCAGATGACGACGCTTGGGGCGGCGAATATTCATGCGCTCGCCGTCGATGGTACGTTCGATGATTGCCAGGATATGGTAAAAACCCTGTTTTCTGACCCGATTTTTCGTCAAAAACGCCCTATTTTAGCCGTGAATTCTATCAATTTTGCCCGTATTTTGGCACAAATTGTCTATTATTTTTATGCGGGTCTGCGTTTGGGTGCCCCCGCCGCCCAGCTTAATTTCACCGTGCCGACCGGTAATTTTGGCGATATCTATGCTGGCTACCTGGCGCGATTGATGGGTTTACCAATCAATCGACTTATTATTGCGAGCAATCAAAATGATATATTGGCGCGTTGCGTTAAAACCGGGCGCTATGAAATGGCCGGGGTGCGGCCCACCCTCTCGCCCAGCATGGATATCGAAATATCGAGCAATTTCGAGCGCTTACTGTTTGATCTCCGCGGGCGGGATGGGGTGGCCCTCGCCGCGGCAATGACCGCGTTTCGAGCCAGCCGATCGCTCACCCTCACCCCCAGCCAACATGCTGATCTAGTGCAGGTTTTTTCCGCCCATACGGTCGATGATGTTGCTATTTTGGCGACGATTCGCGCGACCCATGCCGCTTCGGGCTATCTGCTCGACCCGCATACCGCCGTCGGGGTCGCTAGCAGCCAGGCGCTTGATTTACCAGGCATAACAGTTACACTTGCGACAGCACACCCGGCCAAATTCCCCGAGGCGGTGAAGGCCGCGACCGGCATCGCCCCCGCGTTGCCGCCGCATCTGGCCGACCTGATGACCCGCCGCGAGCATTTCACGCCGATGCCATGCGATAGTGACGCGTTAAAAGCCTGGCTTCTGCAGCTTTAATTCATTCAATAACAAGGATATACTATGCACCAACCGAGCATCGTTATTCTAGGCGGCGGCCATATGGGCGGGGCCATGGCGGCGCGCTGGCATACGGCGCAGGCTGGCCAAGTGACCGTTGTCGAGCAGGAAGCCACGCGCCGCGCCGCGCTGATGGCGCAGGGGATCCGCTGCGTGGCAAGCATCGATGAAGCCCCGGCGAGCGACCTCCTGGTGTTGGCGGTTAAGCCTCAGCAATTCCAGCAAATAAAGCCATTTGTTTCGGCGCATTCGGGCCGCGATAATGCGGTGATCCTGTCCATCATGGCGGGGATCACGCTTCAAGATTTGGGCGCGATTGGCCCATCCACCGTACGGGTGATGCCCAACCTGCCAGCGCTGATCGGCGAAAGCATGAGCGTCGCCTGTGGCCCGGCCTTGAGCGATATCGAGCGCGGGATTGTAAGCGACGCGCTTGCCCATATCGGCGCCCTCGCCTGGGTCGAGGATGAGGCGCAGCTGCATGCCGTCACCGCCATTTCCGGCTCGGGCCCGGGCTATGTGTTCGCCTTCATGGAGGCACTCGAAAACGCCGCGATCGCCCAAGGTTTACCGCCCGACCTTGCCCGCGCGCTGGTGACGCAAACCCTCAAAGGCGCGGCGCTGCTCGCAAGTGCCTCGCCCGAGGATGCGGCAACATTGCGCGCCCAGGTGACAAGCCCCGGCGGCACCACCGAAGCCGCCATTGCCACACTGACGCAGGGGAATTTCTCCCTACTCATCGCCCGTGCCGCCGCCGCCGCCAGCGACCGCTCGCGCGAACTCGCTCACAGCGCACCCCACCAGCCCTAGCGATAAATTTGTACCCTACCCCTATATTTTGATGGATTTTTATTCGGCGCTGTGTTTTTCTTTTAGCTGTGCCGCGGTATAAATCATCCGCTGATTAATATCACAAGAGCACGCAACGACCGCCGGACAAGTAAACTCTGGGCCACTCACGGGAAGTTTTCCCCAACTAGGAGAGCACATGTCCGCCACCCATTCCGCCGATTTCGACCTTGCCACAAAAAACCCCCTCGACCTTGCCGAACAGCTCATTATCGACCGCGATTGGTTATGCGACCGCCCGGTGGATGAAGAACTCGTCGCCGAAGTGCAAGGCAGCTGGTGCAATTTTCGTATCTGGTTTGCCTGGCAGCCCGATTTAGGCGCGCTGATTTTCTCCTGCGCCTATGACAGCAAAATCCCCGAAAAATCGCGCACAAAAATTTATCCGCTGCTGGCCGCAGTCAACGAAAAAATGTGGCTCGGCCATTTCGATATGGGTTCCGAGGACGGCCTCGTCATGTTCCGCCATGCGCTGCTGCTGCGCGGCGGCCAGGGCGTCAGCGCCGAGCAGTTCGATGATTTGCTCGACATCGCGATGAGCGAATGCAATCGCTTTTACCCGGCCTTCCAATCCGTGCTGTGGGGCGGTAACACGGTCGAGCAGGCGCTCGAGATTGCGCTGCTTGATACGGTGGGTGAGGCTTAGTTAGCGTTATGGAAGAAAAGAAAAAATCCAAGCCGACGCTGCGAGCGCGGGCAGACAAAGTGAAAGATTTTCGCTGCAAAAATTTGATCGCTGTAATTGAAAACCCTAACGATATAAGGAATATCGGTACCGTTATCAGAAACGTGAACGCGCTCGGGGTGGAAAAGGCCTACGTCGTTTCGGATAGGCAAATACTGCCGGATGAATGGCAGGAAATGCGCGCACGCCCAAAACTTAATGACGTATCCGTCTCCGCAATCAAATGGACCTTCGTCAAGAAATTCAAAGACACAAATAGCTGTATCAATCATCTCGAAAAAAACGGTTTCATTTCGGTTGTGACCTCGCCGCATATGAAAGGACGTAACAATACCGTGCTCCACGAGCATGATTATACACAGTATAAAAAGCTTGCAGTCTGGTTTGGCAATGAGGGCATAGGCATTAGCAAAACGGCACTTGAGCGCAGCAATCTTTGTATCAATATCCCCATGTACGGAATCATTGAGAGTCTTAATTTAGGTACGTCTTCTGGTATCGTGCTCTACGAAATTACCAAGCAGCGGCGAGCATTCCAATCCAAACTCAAAGGAAAATCCGTCAAACAAGCCAAGAAAGCGAAGCTAATAAGCTAACACTCAAACCGATTCTCGATCACCATTTCGGATTTTTCGATATAGCCCGGTTTAGGAAAGGCTGGCTTCGTTGCCTTGCCCACCGCCAGCAACATACCGATAGTATGGTCATCCGGCAGGTTAATCAGCGTGGCGACTGCCTCGGGATCAAAGCCAATCATCGGGCTTGAATCATAGCCCATGGCACGGGCGGCGAGCATCAGAGTTTGCGCGACAAAGCCCACCGAGCGCAGGGCTTCATCACGTTGCAACTGCTCCTTGCCTTCATAGAACGGGCCAATCATCGGCACCAGCATATCCTGTGCTTCTTTCGGTGCATTACGGAAATAGCGCGCCGGGTTTTTTGCCCAGGCCTTCACATCCGCCGTGATCACGAACAGCAGCGAGGCGTCGGTCACTTGCGCCTGATCCCACGCCGCGGCGCGGATTTGCTGGCGCAGTGCGGGGTCGCTCACATTCACCAGCCGCCAATGCTGGATGTTGAACGATGATGGTGTCTGCGCGGCAAGGTCGATCAGCTGATCGAATTCGGTGGCGGTGAAACGGTGGCTCGCGTCGTAATGGCGAATTGAGCGGCGGGTGTTGATGGCGTCGAATGTATCCATGATGCGTGACCTTCAATGATTCATGTGGAGATAGTGGTGCAAAGGATGGGGAGCAAACGCGCCCCCCATCCCCTCGGCACGACGTATTACATGCTGGCGAACTGGCGCTCAAGCGCTTTGGGGTCTTGCGCCCAAAGTTGGCTCAAATTTGCCGACATTGGATCCGGGAATATATCCTCATGCCCGGCGACGATGCCCGCCAGAATATTTTGCGCCGTAACGCTCGGGCTGGTTTTGTCGACAGGAAATTCTTTGGCCATATCTGTATCAATCGGCCCGGGGAAGATGCCGTGGACAGCAATATTTTTCCCGCGAAGCTCGGTGCGCATCGCCTGGGTGGCTGAGAATAACGCCGCCTTCGACGCGCTGTAGCCACCAATTCCCGCCATACTTGCGAGGCCCACGATCGAAATAACATTGGCAATCGCCCCACCACCATTTTTTTCGATGATGGGGGCAAAGCCACTGACCACGCTCAGCGTGCCGAAATAATTGACCTGCATGTCCCGCATTAAATCCTCGGTAGTGCCGGATACAACGGAAGAGAAAGCCAAGGCACCGGCATTATTGATTAGCAGCGTTATATCCCCAGCTTGCTTCACCGCGGTTGCAACTTGCGCACGGTCGGTGATGTCAAGTTTCACCGATACAACACGCGGATCCTTGAAATTTGGCAGATCTTCGAGTTTGCGCGCGGCCACGTAAATCTTTTTCACGGAGTGGGCAAGCAATGCTTCCACCAGCGCTTTCCCAATGCCACGATTAGCACCGCTGACAAAAATGGTTTGGTTATCGAGTTTCATGATATTCTCCTGCTGGTTGGTGTGTGAGCGATCCACGCCATGCACGTTCGTTAGTTCGGAATATATGAACTAGTGGACTAATTGTCAAGCCTGTTGTATAAGAGAGGGATGAAACCGCTTTTTCACCCATCGATCAACGATATCACCGTCGAAGGCGTACTCTATGCCTTGAGTGACCCGGTGCGGGTGCGCATCTTTTCTGAAATCGCTGGGTGCGAGGGGCATAAAAACTGCGCGACATTTCGTAGCGTCAATAGCCGCGATATTCCGAAATCCACCCTCTCGCAGCATTTCAAAATTCTGCGCGAGGCGGGCTTGGTACGCAGCGTGCGCGAGGGGGTTGAGCTGCACAATACCACGCGCTGCAGTGAACTGAAAGACCGCTTCGGGCCTATGATTACTGAAATTATCGCTGCCTACACGGCGCAGGATAAAAAACGCAAAATAAAGCGCAAGTAAGGCGATCGACGCTCATTGGATCAATCCCTGCCCAGCTTGTCACATATTCACTATTTTTTGCGCCAGTGAATCATAGCAAGCACGTGCCGGATGGGTGGGGTGGTGATCGCGGTAGCATTGGCCGTGATCGGCGCAGTGGGTGATGGCCGGGTCGAGCGGGATCTGTGCCAAAAGCGGTGCCTGGTATTTTTCAGCGAGCTTCGCCCCACCGCCGCTGCCGAATAGCGTATGAGTCACCCCGGCTTGGTCAATAAAATGGCTCATATTTTCGACCACGCCGATGAACGGCACCTGCAGCTTATGAAAGGCGCTTGCGCATTTATCAGCATCGATGACCGCCACATCCTGCGGGGTGGTGACGAGCACCAGGCCGGCAAGCTTCACGTTCTGGGCGAGGCTTAGCGTCACATCCCCGGTGCCGGGCGGAAGGTCTACCAGCAGCACATCGCATGGGTCAGCGGCATCCCCCCAGCGGGTGAGGCGCAAAAACTGCACCAAGGTTTTGGTAATCATCGGCGCACGCAGTACCGCGGCCTGATCGCCGGTGATGAGCGCCATCGACATCGCGCGGATGCGGTGGGCCGTGGGCGGGATCATCTGCCCATCGATGATTTCGGGTTTAAGGTAGGTCTCAAGCCCAAGCATGCGCGGGATGCTCGGCCCGTAAATATCGGCGTCGAGAATGGCCACCCGCTTGCCCGCGGCGATGAGTGCATGGGCGAGGTTGACGGTGACCGTTGATTTACCGACCCCGCCCTTGCCCGAGGCCACAGCAATGACGCAACCCACATGGGCCAGTGGCGCGTGGTTGATGGCGGCGGGGCGTTGCAGTTCGGGCGCTGGTTTCATGATGGTTCGGTTATCGCTTGAAGCGGTGGCGTTGGCATCCTATATGTCAGGCAAGTAAAAATCGCACGAGGAAAATATGGCCGATTCAAACAGCCCATGGGGCCGTAAACCCAGCGGTGGCACTAATGGCAATAGCGGCGGCGGATTCGGTGGCGGCGGCAAAGGCCCAAGCGGCAAGGGGCCGCATAACCCGTTTGAAAAAATCCTGCGCGATGCCCAGCATAAAATGCGCGGGGCGCTCGATAAAAATGGCGGCGACGGACAGGAGCGCAACCTGTTTGCGCTCGGCTTTGCGGCGTTTGTGATGCTGTGGCTGGCCTCGGGTATTTACCGCGTGAACTCGGATGAGCTTGGGATTGTCATGCGCTTTGGGCAGTATGTGCGCACGGCGACCCCAGGGCTGAATTATCACCTGCCTACCCCGATCGAGCAGGTGGTGATCCCCTCGGTGACGACGGTGAACACGGTCGAAATTGGCCATCGCGGCACGAGCAGCGAAAACCCCAGCGTGCGCATTGCCAAAGCCAATTTTTCCGATCGG
Source organism: uncultured Azospirillum sp. (assembly GCA_964652475.1). Taxonomy (GTDB): domain Bacteria; phylum Pseudomonadota; class Alphaproteobacteria; order Rickettsiales; family UBA3002; genus QFOX01. The sequence goes on along the minus strand of CAZZCK010000013.1, from coordinate 34,175 downwards.
ACGAGCTCGAACGCCGCGCAAGCCAGCGAGGGGCTGATGCTGACGGGTGACCGCAATATTGTGGATATCGACTTTACCGTGCAGTGGAAAATTGACGCGGGTAGCCCTGAGAAGTTCCTCTTCAGCATGCGTAACCCGGCGGGCAATGTGCGCGTAGTCGCCGAATCGGCGATGCGCGAGGTGATTGGCCGCACCAAGCTCGACGACGTGCTGACCGGTGCACAAAGCCAAATCGCCGAGGATACCAAAACCCTGATGCAGCAAATGTTCGATGAATACGATGCGGGGATTGAAATCATCGCCGTCAACCTCAGCCGCCCGGATGTGCCGCAGCCGGTGATCGACGAGTTCCAGGATGTCAAACGCGCCGAACAGGATAAGCAAACGGCGGAATCGGTGGCGGAAGGTTACCGCAATGAAATCATCCCCCGCGCGAAGGGGGACGCGGCAAAAATGCTGCAAGACGCCGAAGCCTATAAGGCCAAAGTAGTGGCGGATGCGGCGGGCAACGCCTCGCGCTTCAAGCAGATTTATGCGGAATACGTGCAAGCGAAAGACGTCACCAAGCGGCGCATTTATTTTGAAACGATGGAAGAAGTGCTCAAAGGCATGCCCAAGTTGGTGGTCGAAAATAATCGCAGCGGCGGTGCATTGCCGGTGCTGCCCATCACCCTGCCCGCCGCGACACGCAGCCTTGCGCCCGCGCCCGCAGTCGTGAACCCGGCAACCACCGCAGCCCCCGCCACACGTTAGGAGATAATGATGCAAACAAGCCTAATCAAATGGGGTGTGACGGCGGTGGCCGTTCTCGTTCTCACCCTCTCGAGCTTATTTATTGTGCCGCAAACCGGCCAGGCGCTGGTGCTGCAATTTGGTGAAATCAAACGCGTGGTGAAAAAGCCGGGCCTGCATATCAAGCTGCCCTTCGTGCAGGACCTCTTGATGTTCGACAAACGCATTTTGGAATTTGAAACACGCCCGGCCGAGTTCATCACCAAGAACCGTCAGACCGAGGTCGATGAGCGGGTGGTGATCGACGCATTTGTGCGCTACCGCATCACCGATCCGGTGCAGTTTTATCAATCGGTGAAGAACGAGGCGAACCTTAATAACCGCTTGAGCAGCGTGGTGCTCTCGAGCATGCGCCGGGTGCTCGCCGCCCATAGTTTGAGCGATTTATTGTCGCCCGCGCGCGGCGAGATCATGCAGCAGATCAAGGCGAATGTGAATGCCCAAGCCTCGGGCGCGCCGGGGGTGGCCATGAAGGAGAATAGCTCGGGATCAAACAAAAACGTGCAGGGCTTTGGCGTCGAGGTGGTCGATGTGCGCATTGTGCGCGCCGAGCTACCGGCCGATATTTCGCAATCAACCTACGAACGCATGCGCAAAAACTTCACGAAAGAAGCGCAGCGTTTCCGTGCTGAAGGCGATGAGCAAGCAACGTTGATTCGCGCCACCGCCGAACGCGAACGCACGGAAATTCTGGCCACCGCGCGCAAGCAAGGCGAGATCATCCGCGGGGAAGGTGATGCGATTGCCACCAAAACCTACGGCGAAGCCTTTGGCCGTGACCCGGAGTTTTTCAAATTCTACCGCGCCATGCAGGCCTACCGCAGTACCTTAAGCCGTGACGATACTACGGTGGTGCTCTCCCCCGAGGATGGCTTCATGAGCGAGTTTAAGCAGTGATAGTATCGCTATAACCTGATTGCTGAGCTAGTCAATAACCCCGCATAGTCTATTGTAGCGGTTCGCGCGGTAAAGCTACCGCTGAACTTTTGGCCATCTATTTCAGCCAAAGAATTATTATAACTCTGCTTTAGCACCGGGTCATTCTTTCGATCGCTATCAACCTTGCTATATGCATAATCAAGCAGTGCCTGTGCGATTGGGTATGGCGCATAATCAACCGCGGCATAGACCGCACCCTCGGGGTTACGTTCGACAAGTGTCTTGAGGCCCGCTACCATATACGATGCAGGCTCTCTTGCAGCGCAAATGCGTCTGGCAAGCGAGGTCAAGGCTCGGGAAGCTGAAGCTGCATCCATTGACTCAATCGCTTTATTAAAAACCACTTCTTGCTGCTTTGCAGGCACCTTATCCCAATTGCGGCACAACAGAGTAAGCGGCTCCGTCTTTGCTGCGTTTAGCCATGAGGCTAAACGATTGTTATCTGGCGCATCATGCATCGCATGGTTCCGTGAAGTTGGGTGCTCACTACCTCACGATGCTAACATAACGTCGCGTGGTATCAAAGCAATGATGGCGCAGGGACACTTGAATCCGTTTTCTGACGCTGTATATGGTAGTCATTGTTGCAACGAATACATTGTTAGCAGCCTAACTAGAGTGACACTGTGAGGGGGGCATCATGAAACCGTTTCGCGCAATCATCGCCAGCAATTTGCTCGCGCTGTGCCTTGCAGGATCGGCCGTGGCCGCAGCGCCGGATTCATTCGCGCCGATTATTGAGCCTGTCATGCCGGCGGTGGTGAATATTTCGACCACGCAAAAGATTCACCAGCAGGCCCAGATGATGGGGCCGATGTTCGATTTTGATAGCCTGCCGGATACCCCGCAAACCCGCCAATTCAAAGAGCTATTCCGCCAGTTTAATGGGCCACAGGGTGGCGGCGCGCTACCCGATAAAGAAGCGACCTCCCTCGGCTCGGGCTTTGTGGTCGATGCGTCGGGCTATGTGGTGACCAACAACCATGTGGTGGGCGACGCGGATGAGATTCGGGTAATTTTCCCGGATAATACCCGTTACCCGGCGACCCTAGTGGGGCGCGACCCGAAGACCGATTTGGCTTTGCTCAAAATCAAGCGGGAGACGCCATTTCCCTTCGTCACGTTTGGCGACTCGGATAGTTTGCATGTCGGCGATTGGGTGATCGCGGTCGGCAACCCGTTTGGCCTTGGCGGCTCGGTGAGTGCGGGGATCGTGAGCGCGCGCGGGCGCAACATCAATGCCGGGCCGTTCGATGATTTTATTCAAACCGACGCGGCAATCAATCGCGGCAATTCCGGCGGGCCATTATTCAATGCGAAGGGCGAAGTGGTGGGGATTAACTCGGCCATTTTTTCCCCCACCGGCGGCAATATCGGTATCGGCTTTGCCATCCCCTCGGCGATGGCGAAAACGGTGGTGGAGTCACTGAAAAAAGATGGGGTGATTCGTCGCGGCTGGCTTGGGGTTAAAATCCAGCTGATGAGCGATGAGATCGCCAATTCGCTGGGGCTTGGCAAGGCGCGCGGTGCCCTCGTGCTCGAGGTGAGTAGTAATAGCCCAGCAGTCAACTCCGGCCTCGCGGCGGGCGATGTGATCCTCCGATTCGATGGCCGCGAGATCGATGAAATGCGCAAATTACCGCGCTATGTGGCGGAAACCAAAATCGGCAAAAAGGTCGATTTGGTGGTCTGGCGTAAAGGCAAAGAAGTGACTATCAGCACCAAAGTAGGCCAGCTGCCTGACGATCAGAGAAATGCCGATGGCAGCGAGCCAAACCCAAATAGCCCACGAGAAAAACAGGCGCCGCCTTCGGCGAAGGAGTCGGTGCTCGGCATGCGCGCCGTGCCACTGACCCCGGCGTTGCGCGCCCAGCTGGGCCTTAAACCAACCCTGCGTGGGCTGGTGGTCGATGCGCTCGATGTGAGCGGTGAAGCCGCCAAGCGCGGCATTCGCCCGGGCGATGTGATCCTCGAGGCCAATCAACAAGCGATCGAGACCGCCGATGGGCTACGCAGTGCCATTGCATCCGCCAAGAAATCCGGGCGCAATTTCATGCTGTTGCGCATCGCACGCGGCGAGGATACGCTGTTTATCACGGTGGCGGTTTAGGTTGTGTTCACCCACATATAATGTAATGAATAACGCATGAGTCGATTGCGCACATCGCCTACTGATTTTGGTTTCTCGCTAGTCGAGCTATCGATTGTGCTGGTGATTCTCGGGCTGCTGGTCGGCGGCGTCCTATCCGGCCAGTCGCTGATTCGTGCAGCCGAGCTGCGCAGCGTCAGTGCCGATTTTGTGCGCTATCAAACCGCGATTCAGGCTTTTCGTGATAAATACTTCGCCCTGCCTGGCGACATGGCCAATGCCACCCAGTTCTGGGGCGCAATTAATGCAGACCCGTCTATCTGCTGGGCTGGCCCAGCGACGAGTATTGCTACCTGTAATGGCAACGGTAATGGGGTTATCGCGCCTGGAATGTCTACCGGCCCCGACACCTCGTACAATGAACAGCTGCGCGCATGGCAGCATTTAGGCAATGCACAGTTGGTGGAAGGTACCTATACCGGCGCGGTAGACGGAACCAGTGATTTTGCAACCCTGGGCCGCGATCTGCCGCGTAGCCGCATCAATAATGCCGGTTTTGCCATTGCCCGAGGCTTGGGCGATGTTGGGTTGCCAACATACTCAGGGGCGGTTGATCCTGCTCAGTCGCTTCTATTTGGTGCACCGACGGATGGTTTTAGTATTGGCTTTGAAGCGCTCAAGCCCGAAGACGCGTTTAACATCGACACCAAGATAGACGACGGCAGACCCGGCACCGGCCGCGTGCTCGGCGGCGAAGCAAACGGCAATTGTGTGACCACCAATGTCGCAAGCACCAGCGCTTATGAACTTGCTCAGCCACAAATTTCCTGCAGCCTGCTCTATGCTCTTTAAGCGCAGTTAGCGATTAGCCCAATCCGCTTTTTTAATGCCTTGTAGGTAAAGCAGCGCGGTGAGGTCATTGTAGCGAATGCTGGCGCGGGCATGAGCCTCGACCGCAGGCTTCGCATGATAGGCAACGCCAAGGCCGCTCGTGAGCAGCATGGGCAAATCATTCGCCCCATCCCCCACCGCTAAGGTCGCACTCAGCGGCAATTTATGCTGCGCCGCATGGTGCAGCAAACTTTCGCGTTTGGAATCTTTATCGAGGATCGGTTCGCGCACCCTGCCAGTCAGTTTACCATCAGCCACTTCGAGGATATTGGCCTCGTGCGTATCGAAGCCCAGTGCCTTGGCAACACGCGCAGTGAAAAAGGTGAAGCCGCCAGAAACCAGATGCGCCGATGCACCACGCGATTTCATAGTGTTAAGTAAAATTTTCGCGCCACTCATGAGGGTGATATGGTGATCGAATACCTCCTGCAACGTGGCTTCGGGCAAGTCTTTGAGCAACGCCACGCGCGCGCGCAGGGCTTCCTTGAAATCCAGCTCGCCGTTCATCGCGCGCTCGGTAATGGCGCTGACATGAGCTTTGAGACCCACTTTATCGGCCAGCTCATCGATGCATTCCTGCTCGATCATGGTCGAATCCATGTCCGAGATCAGGAGTTTTTTCTCGCGGCCATCGGCCGGTTGCAGCACCGCATCGACCTTTGCCAAGGCGCAGCGGGAAAGGGTTTCAGCGTAGGCCATCGGCGGCGGTGGCGTATCGAGCATGACATCGCACGCAACATTTGGCGCAAGCCACACCACCTCGCCAAGCGCAAAGCCACTCGACGTGAGCGGGCCGACCAGGTAATCCATAGAGAGGGCGCTTTCGGGCGCAGCAATCACGGTGAGGACATGGGGCGTAGTCATAAACATATCGCAGTGCTGATGGGACCAACGGGTGCGGGTAAATCCGCAGCTGCCCTACAGCTAGCAGCCGCGCGGCCCACTGTCATCATCAATGCCGATGCGATGCAGATGGTGGATGGTTTGCACGTGATTACCGCGCGGCCAACGGTTGCGGAAGAGGCGCTTGCCGAGCATGCGCTTTACGGCGTGCTTCAGCCGCACGAGCCGACCTCGGTGGCCAATTGGTTAGCGCTCGTGGCCCCGCTGATTCGCCGCGCCTGGGATGAGGACAAACTACCGCTGCTGGTCGGCGGTACGGGCATGTATGTCAAGGCGCTGATGGAGGGGCTGGCGAGCGTTCCCCCCGTGCCGGATGCAGTGCGCGAGGTAGTGCGGGCGTTGGCGCCCGATACGGTGCGCGCCGCCCTCGAGCACGAGGACCCCGCCATGGCCGCGCAATTGAAACCCGGCGACAGCCAGCGCAATGCCCGCGCGCTTGAAGTGATACGCGCCACCGGCACCAGCCTGGCGCAGTGGCAGGCCGAAAGCACCCGCCCGGTTTTCCCCAAGGCGCGTTACCAGCGCTTCGTCATGGCGCATGCGCGTGCGGCGCTCTATGCGCGCATCGATGCGCGGTTTGAGGCGATGATGCGTGAGGGCGCGCTGGAGGAAGTGCGGGCGCTGATGGCGCTGAACTTGAACCCCGAGTTACCGATTCTGCGCGCCCATGGGGTGCCCGAGCTGATGGCCCATCTGCGCGGGGAAATGGCGATCGATGCTGCGGTGGCCAAAGCGCAGCAGAACACCCGCAACTACGCCAAACGGCAGATGACCTGGCTTCGGAACCAATGGCAGGGTGTGTCGATGGTGACCGATGGGGCGGGGATAATCGACCATCTAAACTAAAATGGCGCTTGCGTTTATCGTTTAGTTTAGCTAAACGCATGCCCCATGGAAACGAAAGAAAAGATTATAGGGAAGTTTGGCGGCACGAATGCAGTGGCCGAGATTTGCGGCGTCACCCCTGGGGCGGTCTCGCAGTGGGAGCTGATTCCCGCCAAGCACCAAGCCACCTTGTTGCGTGAGGCGAAAAGCCGCCGCGTGCGCTTGAGCGCAGAAGATTTTTTGGTGAGTGAGCGCCGCACGGCCCCACGCGAAACCCGCAAAACCGAAGCCGCGCGCGAGGCGAGTGGCCGCGAGCTGACGGGTGCGGAAATCGTCATTCAAGCCATGATTGATAACGAAACCGAGGTGGTGTTTGGCTACCCCGGTGGGGCGGTGCTGCCGGTCTATGATGCGCTATTTAAACAAAACAAGCTGCGCCATATTCTGGTGCGCCACGAGCAGGGTGCTGGCCATGCTGCCGAAGGCTATGCGCGGGCGACGGGCAAATGCGGCGTGCTGATGGTGACAAGCGGCCCGGGGGCGACGAACACGGTGACGGCGCTGTGTGACGCGCTGATGGATTCAATTCCACTTGTATGTGTGACGGGCCAGGTGCCCACCCATTTGATTGGTACGGATGCCTTCCAGGAAGCCGATGTGGTGGGTATTACGAGGAGCGCGACGAAGCATAATTACCTGGTGAAAGATGTAAATGATCTCGGCCGCATCATGCATGAGGCGTTTCATGTGGCGATGAGCGGTCGGCCCGGCCCCGTGCTCGTGGATATTCCGAAAGATATTTTGAACGCGAGCGGCATGTATTATGGCGCCGAAGGTAGCCGCCGCCAGAGCTATCAGCCCGTGCGCAAGGCGGATACCCGCCTGGTTGAGCGCGCGGTGGATCTGATGTCCCGCGCCAAAAAACCGCTATTTTATGTCGGTGGCGGCCTCGTTAATGCCGGGCCTGCGGCCTGCGAAAATCTGATCAAACTCGCCCATGCGACGGGTTTTCCTGTTACCACCACGCTGATGGGGCTGGGCGCATTTCCGGGTAACGACAAACAATTTTTGGGCATGCCTGGCATGCATGGCTCGCTCGAGGCGAACATGTGCATGAGCGAGTGCGATGTGATGATTAACTTGGGTGCGCGCTTTGATGACCGGGTGACTGGGCGGCTCGATGCGTTCAGCGTGAAGAGCAAAAAAATCCATGTCGATGTCGATGCGTCGTCCATCAATAAAATCGTGAAAGTCGATGTGCCGATTGTGGGCGATGCGGGCGAAGTCGTCGCCCTCATGCTTGGGTTGTGGAAGAAGAAAAAGCTGCCACAGGCTGTCATCCCGGGCTCGTCCCGGGATCTCCTTCTAAAAGGGCGCCATGCTGCGGGAGATCCCGGCACAAGAGGCCGGGATGATGCACTTGCCAAGTGGTGGAAGCAGATTGAGGCCTGGCGCGCGCGCGATTCGTTCGGTTATGCGCAAACGGGCAAGCATATCAAACCGCAGCATGCGCTGCGCCGCCTCAACCATTTTTTGAAGAAAAAAGATTTTTACGTGACGACCGATGTCGGCCAACACCAGATGTGGGCCGCGCAGCATATTTTGTACGATAAGCCCAATCGCTGGCTAACATCGGGCGGGCTTGGCACCATGGGCTACGGCTTGCCGGCGGCGCTTGGCGTGCAAGTGGCGCACCCCAAACAGCAGGTGGTGTGTGTCACGGGCGAAGCCAGCTTCATGATGAATATTCAGGAGCTGTCGACGGCGGTGCAGCACCGCTTGCCGGTGAAAATCATCATCCTCAACAACCAGTATATGGGCATGGTGCGCCAGTGGCAGGAGATGTTTTATGCGAGCCGCTATTCGCAGTCCTACATGGAGGCCCTCCCCGATTTTGTAAACCTGGCCGAAGCATTTGGCCTACGTGGCATGCGCGTGAAAGAACCGGCGAAGCTCGATGCGACGCTGAAAGAATTTATCGAGCATCAAGGCCCCGTGCTGCTCGATTGCTGGGTGGACCCGAGCGAAAACGTCTACCCGATGATCCCCGCCGGTGCGGCGCATCACGAGCTGGTGCTGGGGCCGACGGAAGCAGCGCCAGTGCTCGATAAGAATAGGGTGTGACCATGCCACAAGCCTGTCACCCCGCACTGGTTGCGGGGTCTGGAGTGAAACGGATTTGATGGTGGAGAAGGATAGGCGGACCCCGCAACCAGTGCGGGGTGACAGTTGGGAGATTGTTGGATGCGCTTTAGGAAGAAAAATTTAGATTATGAGATTTTGAAGGCTGTGAGTGAGCGCAAACCTAAATTATTGCGTCCAGGTGCAAACTCAGTCAGCATTATGAGTCTAACACAAAAATTATTTCCAGAAACAAAGTCACAAAAAAACAAGACGTTACTAGATAAGAAATATGAAGAAATGAAGGGTAGAGTTAATGCTTTGGCTAAAGATGAGCTATTGATTGCTGCGGATGGAATTTTTATTGAATCCATTAAACCCGAAGGCCGCGCCTTACTTGACAGGCTAGAAAATAATCGCTGGCAGACTAGGTTTGCTGATTGGATAATGGGCATTATTGCGGGACTGATATTGGCTGCATTTATAAAATATCTGGGGTTAAACTAGTAATTTTCACCCCGCACTGGTTGCGGGGTCTGGAGTAAAATGGCGTATTACGTGTACATTTTAGCCAAGGCAAAAAAGAGCACGTTTTATGTTGGGGTAACGAATGATTTGGTGCGCAGGGTGTGGGAACATAAGCAGGGAGTGGCGGATGGGTTTACCAAAAAGCACGGCATCAAAATGTTGGTTTATTATGAGATTGCAGAAGAGATAGAAGCTGCGATTCATCGTGAGAAGATTATTAAAAAATGGAAGCGTGCTTTTAAGTATGATGCCATTGAAAAAATGAATCCCGATTGGCGGGATTTATATGAAGACATAACAGGATAGGCAGACCCCGCAACCAGTGCGGGGTGACACGCTGGAGATTTTATGACCACCGAAACCCTTGATATTGTCTACGACATCCCGGACGAGGTGGTGCTCGAGGATCGCCATATTTTGGCGGTGTTAGTCGATGATGAATTTGGCGTGCTCAACCGCGTAGTCGGGCTATTTTCGGCGCGCGGCTACAACATCGAATCGCTGACGGTGGCGGAGGTGGATAGTAAGCGCAAGCTCTCACGCATTACGGTGGCGACGCGCGGGTCATCGGCCAAAATCAAGCATATCATGGCGCTACTCGAACGCATGGTGCCGGTGCATAAGGTGCATGACCTCACCGTCGAATCGCCGTTTGTTGAACGCGAGCTGGCGCTGGTGAAAGTGGTAGGCGACGGTGAAGCGCGCAACGAAGCGCTGCGCATTGCCGATATTTTTCGCGCGAAACCGGTCGATACCACGATTGAAAGTTTTGTCTTTGAAATCACCGGCACCACCGAGAAAGTAAATAACTTTATTGCCCTGATGAAGCCGCTGGGCATGGTTGAAGTCTGCCGCACGGGGGTGGCTTCGGTCGCGCGGGGGAAGCGGGGAATTTAGGGTTATCGGGCGGTCAGGTTGTCTGGGGGTCGGGTGAAAGAGGCGTTACCGAAAGTTGAAAACTTCAAAGATTTGCTTGTTTGGCAGCAAGGGATGGAGGTCGCGCGCCTGATATATTTGTTGGCGCGTAAATTCCCAGCAGATGAAAAATACGGTCTAACATCGCAACTCAAGCGCGCCGCTGTTTCCGTCCCTTCTAATATCGCAGAAGGGCATGCGCGTGATTCGCTGAAAGACTATCTAAGATTTCTATCTATCTCAGCAGGATCACTTGCCGAAACTGAGACTCAGCTTCGCTTAGCCGTTAATCTTGGCTATATTGCTGGCGAAGAAGTTAAGGAAGTCCTTGACCTCAACGAAAAAACACTGAGGATGCTGCGCAATTTACAAAGGTCGCTCGCGGAAAAACTTTCCCCGACAACCTGACCAACCGACAACCTGAGCACCATGGAGAAACCTATGTCCACCGCCGCCGCTAAGGCACCCAATACCCCACAATCGCTGAATGTGTACTATGACAAAGATTGCGATGTTTCGCTGATTCAGGCGAAGAACATCGTCATCGTCGGTTATGGTTCTCAGGGCCATGCGCATGCGCTGAACCTCAAAGATTCGGGCTGCAAAAACGTGCGCGTCGCACTCAAAGATGGCAGCAAAACAGCTGAAAAGGCTAAGGCTGCTGGTTTTGAAGTGATGAACCCAAAAGCGGCAGCAGCCTGGGCGGATGTGGTGATGGTGCTGACGCCGGATGAATTCCAGGCCGAGCTTTACGCGCAGGATTTGGCGGATCATTTGAAGCCGGGCGCATCGCTGCTTTTTGCGCATGGCCTAAACATTCATTTCGAACTCATCAAGCCGCGCGCGGATCTCGACGTGTTCATGGTGGCCCCCAAAGGGCCTGGCCACACGGTGCGTGGTGAATACCAAAAAGGTGGCGGCGTGCCGTGTTTGATTGCGGTGTATCAGGATAAATCCGGCAACGCGAAAAAGTTGGCACTGTCATATGCTTCCGCTGTCGGTGGTGGCCGCTCGGGTATTATCGAAACGACGTTCAAGGACGAGTGCGAAACCGATTTATTCGGTGAGCAGGCGGTGCTGTGTGGCGGCGTCACCGCCCTCATCAATGCCGGATTTGAAACGCTGGTCGAAGCGGGCTACCCTCCGGAGATGGCCTATTTTGAATGCCTGCACGAAATGAAACTGATCGTCGATCTGCTCTACGAGGGCGGCATGGCCAACATGCGCTACAGCATCTCCAACACCGCGGAATATGGCGATTATACGGCCGGCCCGCGCGTGATTACCGAGGAAACGAAAAAGGAAATGAAGCGCATTCTGGCCGATATTCAATCGGGTAAATTCACCAAAGAGTTCATGGGCGATCGCGCGACGCAAGGGGCGCATAACCTTGAAAAATGGCGTGCGGAAACCAGCAACCTGCCCATTGAAAAGACCGGTGCGAAAATGCGCGCGATGATGCCATGGATTGGCAAGAATAAGCTCGTGGATACGGCGAAGAACTAACCATTTATATTGCGCTGCAACATAAGCCTTGACAACCAGGGTTGCGATCATTATATTGCGCTGCAACACGATTGGGCGGCATGACCCCCAACCGGGTCAACCACGAGATTAACAGGAGATACTTATGAACTACAGCAATCCCTTTACTGAAATGATGAAAAATTTCGGTGAGATCAAAGCCCCCGCTTTTGGTGCCGTGCCCACGCTTGACGTGAACCAGTTGCTTTCCGTCAGCCGCAAAAATGCCGAAGCATTTGCTGCCGCTGGCCAAGCCATGGGTGAAAGCCTGCAAAATATCACCCGCCGTCAGGCCGAGTTGGTACGTACGCAGATTGAAAAAACCCTGAAATCGGCGAAAGACGCGCTGGTGAACGGGTCGCCGGAAATCAACACCACCAAGCAGGTGGAACTGGCGAAAACCATGTTCGAATCGTCGTGCAACAATGTGCGCGAAGTATGCGAACTGGTCAGCAAATCGAACCTTGAAGTGTTTGATACGCTCAACCGCCGTACCTCGGCTTCGATCGAAGAGCTGACCGCGACGGCAACGGCAACGAGCGCCACAAACAAGCGCAAAGCCGCATAAGACTTAACCACGACATGGGTTGAAACGCCGGAAGTAGCAATACTTCCGGCGTTTTTTATGCAACCGGTTGCACCGGGCGCGGCAGCCGCAACGTTGCCTCAAGGCCGATCACTCTGCCGTCGTCGCTCAAGCAATTCTCAAGCGTGATATCGCCGCCATGGCTTTGCGCAATCGCGCGCGCAATGGATAGGCCAAGCCCCACCCCGCCCGTTTGGGTATTGCGCGATGGCTCAAGCCGGGTGAAGGGCTTGAACACGGTTTCTTGCTCCTTCGGGTCGATGCCGGGGCCGTGATCCGTAATTTTGATACGCACAAACGTGAGGCTATGTTCGAGCGTGACCATGGCCACCCCACCGCCATAGCGCAGCGCATTATCGATCAAATTATGGATGGCGCGGCGCACCGCTTGCGGTCGCAGCATGAGGGTGATGCTGGGTGCTGCAACCAGGCTGACATTCGCCTTACTGCGCTGATAACCGGCTACGATATGCGCAAGCAGCACCGCAACATCCATCGGTTCGGCCAGTTCACCGGCATCGCCGCGCGCAAAATCGAGATACTCATCGATCATCTGGCGCATGTCTTCGATATCCGCCGTCAGCGCCTCGCGGGTTGGCTCGGTGATGTCGCTGGCCAGCTCGAGCTCGAGCTTCATGCGCGTGAGTGGGGTACGCAGATCATGACTGATACCCGCAAGCATTTCAGTACGGTTCTGGACATGGCGCGAAATGCGCTCGGCCATCAGCAAGAAGGCGCGGCCCGCCCGACGCACCTCGCTGGCCCCGCGTGGCTTAAAATCGGTGACATCCTGACCCAGGCCGAGCTGCTCGGCCACCGCCGCCAGACGCACGATGGGCTGCACCTGATTGCGCAAAAACAAAATGGCAATCATGGTTAAAAGCAGCGATGATCCGCTCATCCACAGCATAAACAAGGTGGTGGTCTGGCTGCTGACCGATTTGGGGTGAATGCTAAAGCGCAGCACGTCGCCCGCCGCCACGGCATCGATGATGACGCGCTTGTTGGCCTCATCCGCGCGGATTGAAATCGGTTTGCCAAGCCGCTCGACCAAGCCTTTATAGAGTTCTGGGAATTGTTTTTTGCTGCGCCCGCGCAGGATAGATTTGGGCGAGATATTTTCCGTACTGACGGTGATATTAAGCTGGCGACCAATGGTTTGCGCCTTTTGTAGGGCAATCAATGCGCCATGCGCACCGCGCTCTTCGCTATAGGTGGCATGGATCCAGGCCAGATCACCCACCACTGAACTGGCCATATTGCGCTCGACACTGCTCCAGTGGCGGTCGTAAAAAATATAAGCAATGAAGAGCTGCGATAGCAGCATGGGCAGCACCAAAATCAGCAAGGCGCGCGCGAACAAATTACTGGGCAACAGCCACGCCAGCATACGTCGCAGCCGCCCGCGCGGGCGCTTGGGGTGTTTAGGCAAACTGCGCATACAGCACATACCCCGCATGGCGAATGGTTTGCAGATAGATTGGCTTACTTGGCTGCGGCTCAATTTTTTTACGTAAGCGATTAATCTGCACATCCACCGAGCGTTCGTTTTGCACATCGCCCAGGGTGGTGGCAATGGTTTCACGGCTGACGGCGACCCCGGCCGATTGCGCTAAAATTCGCAAGGTATCGCACTCGCTTGAGGTTAAATAAATAGGCACGTCACCAATCATCAGGCGGCCTTGATCCATTTCGAACCGGTGTTGACCAAACACCACCGCGTGGCGAACGGGTGTCGCCACGCGCGCACGCGCGACAATATTTTCCAAGCGCAACAGCAGCTCTTTGGGGGCAAAGGGCTTCGCCAGATAGTCGGCGGCCCCGGCCTCAAGCCCGGCGATACGATCATCCGCTTGGCCTTGCGCGGTGAGCAATAAAATCGGCGGCGACTGCTCGCGTTCACGTAAGCGTGTGGCATAGGCAAGGCCGGTCTCGCCGGGCATCATCACATCGAGCACCATGGCATCGACGCATAGCACACGGAGTAACTCATCGGCCTCGCGCGTATCGCGGGCGACGGAAATTAAAAACCCATGCTCGCTCAAATATTTTTTGAGCAGTTCCCGAAGGCGCGCATCGTCGTCCACCACCAGGATATGCGGGGCGCTTGAGGAGATCGTCATGGATTTTGGCTCACTCACAGGCGCTTTAATAGCACATGCATGACACCATTGCCGCCTTTTTCTAACGCCGCATAGGCGGTCGCGGCAATCATTGGTCGCAGCGTTGCTTCATTGAGCCAATCAGGCAGCTGCGCGCGCAGCACGCCCATCGCAGCACCACGGCCCTTACCGGTGATAATCACCACATGGCGCTGCCCTGAGCGATAGGCTTTAGTAATAAACTGCGCGACGCGATCCATCGCCTCGTAGCGCGTGAGCCCATGCAGATCGAGCGTGGCCGCAATCTGACCGTAGGGCTTGAGGACACGCCGCGCACGCCGCCTATCGCTAATGGGAGTGAGACTATGATCCGCCGCACGGCGCGGCGAAGGTGGGGGCGAGCCCATCGCCGAACGTTCGGCACCCAGCAACGGTGGCGATTCAACTTCTGGTGCGATGGAAGAGTCGGGCGGGTGGCGATGGCGAGGGGTGGTGAGCTGGTTGGCCTCGCGCCACAAGGCAATTTCTTCGGCACTTACCTCACGCGGGGGCTTCATGGCAGGGTCGGCACCGCGTCACGCACAGCATCGACCATGGTATCGGCGGGCTTGGGTAAGCCATCGACCAGCACGGTGTCGGCGGCAACCGGCAGCAACCAATAGGCCTTGCCACGGGCATTTTGGTGTCCGGCCTGCCACTCTGCCTGCTCGCCGCGACCAAAGAAAATATCGGCACGGTGTGGGCCTTTAAGCGCGCCGCCCGTATCTTGCGAAACAAACAACCGCTGCAACGGTTGCTGCGCCCTGCTATCCACCGCGGTCACGAACGTATCGAGGTAGGTGGGTACGCCGTAAGCGGCACGGTCGTCATCCACCGCGATCGAGCGCAAGGGCGTAAGCGGAATGCCCATCGCACCTTTGGCCATTTCCTCGCCCGGCGAACGCTTGAAGAATATGTAGGAGGGGTTGGTATTCATCACCGCGTCGCGCTCATCCGGGTTCGCGTTGAGCCAATCGCGGATGCCCTGCATCGACGGCGTTGGCAGGTCGCCGCGCTCGCGCAGTACGCGGCCAATGGGCACGAACTCATGGCCGTTTTGCGCCGCATATTGCAAACCAACGAGCGACCCATCCGGCAGTTTCACCTTCCCCGACCCTTGGATGTGCAGGAAAAATAACATCACCGGATCGGCCACATAAAGCAGCACGGGTGCACGGCCTTTGAGTGCACCATTCTCGATTTCCTCGCGTGTGAAATAGGGCTTGCGGCGAGCAAGGTCGCCCGGCACCCCATATACCGGGGTGAGGTACGGCGCCTTGCGCGTAAGCGAGCCGGCGAGAATCGGCTCGTAATAGCCGGTATGTAAGCCGGTATCGGTGGCCTCGGTGGTCACGCGGTGGGGGGTGAAGCGGCGCTCGAAGAATTCGCGCGCGGTCGCATCGCTTGGCGCATCGATCTCCGCGGCTTCAGCGCAGACCTCACGCCAGTGGGCGAGTTCACCGATCGCCCCTTCCTCACGCGCGCGA
The DNA here is from genome assembly GCA_964652475.1 of uncultured Azospirillum sp. Lineage (GTDB taxonomy): Bacteria > Pseudomonadota > Alphaproteobacteria > Rickettsiales > UBA3002 > QFOX01. The sequence goes on along the minus strand of CAZZCK010000013.1, from coordinate 18,434 downwards.
TAGGGGCTGCTGCGCTTGGCATTCACCGCGCAGGAATCCACAAACACGCGCAAGGCCTCGGCATGGTTATCCACCGTCCAGCCACCCAGTTGCGAGTAGCGGGTGGGGGTGATGACGGTCGCGTCGCCACAGGCGGTGAGCAGGAGCATCATCGCCAGAATTGCGGCGGATGTTTTTGAGCCAACGATGCGCACCCTGCCCCCTGTTTCGTCGATTAATCGAACAAGCTGCTGACCGAGCTTTCCTCAGAAATGCGGCGGATCCCCTCGGCCAACAGCGGCGCAATCGAGAGATAGCGCAAATTGGCACAGGCTTTCATGCTATCACTTGGCGCAATCGAATCGGTGACGACGAGCGAGGTAAGGCGCGAGCTGCTCACCCGTTCAATCGCCGGGCCCGAAAGCACACCGTGGGTAACGTAGGCCGAGACGGACTTCGCGCCTTTCGCCAAAAGCGCATCCGCGGCGTTGCACAGCGTGCCGGCGGTATCGACAATATCGTCGAACAAAATACAGTCGCGGCCTTCCACTTCGCCGATGATGTTCATCACCTCCGATTGCCCGGCGCGCTCGCGGCGCTTATCGACAATCGCTAAATCCGCACCAATCTTGCCGGCGAGCGAACGCGCACGCACCACCCCACCGACATCGGGCGAGACGATCATCAGGTTCGATAGATCGGCAAACTGCGCCTTAATATCGGCCACAATGACCGGGCGGGCATAGAGGTGGTCGAGCGGAATGTCGAAAAATCCTTGGATTTGACCGGCGTGCAAATCCACCGTCAGTACGCGGTCTGCCCCTGCACTGGTGATGAGGTTGGCCACGAGCTTGGCCGTAATCGGCGTGCGGGGCCCTGGTTTTCTGTCCTGGCGCGCATAGCCGAAATAGGGAATCACCACGGTGACGCGGCGGGCGCTTGCGCGTTTTAAGGCATCAAGCGTGATCAGCAATTCCATGATATGGTCGTTCGCCGGCGCGCTGGTCGATTGAATGAGGAATACATCCTCACCGCGCACGTTTTCTTGCACCTCGACGAAAATTTCCTGATCCGAAAAGCGGCGGATGCTCGCCTCGGTCAGTGTCACGCCGAGATATTCCGCCATGGCGGTGGCGAGGGGCTGGTTGCTGTTCCCGGCGATCAGTTTCATGGGTGCTGTGGTAGCGATTAAGGTGCCCCGCGTCGAGTATTTTTTATACCCGCGTGGCTAGCCCTTGCACTTGGCCGCATCGCCGAGCATAATCATCGCCATGAACCAGCCCACCACCCTCATCACCGGCGCCGCCAAGCGAATTGGCGCGGCGATCGCCCGCCATTTGGCCGCCCGTGGCCATCATCTCGTGCTGCATTATCACCGCTCAAAAACCGAGGCCGAAGCGCTGGCAGAGAGCATTCGCACCACGCATCACGCATCACGCATCACGCTGATCCAGGCTGACCTCGAAAAACCAGAAGCGCTGAAAGATTTCTGGCAGGGTTTACCGCCCGTGACGAATATCATTCACAACGCCTCGCGCTATACGCGTGACAATCTGACGAATTTTACCGCCGCCGATTTGCGCGCGCATCTGGCGGTGAATGTTGAATCACCGTTGGTGCTCAGCCAGGGGTTTATGCAGCAGCTGCCGAGCGATGGTGAGGGCAACATCATCGTGCTGGGCGATGACGCGCTGGGCTGGAGCGCCTCGCCGGAATTTTTCACCTACACGCTCAGTAAACATAGTTGGCGCGCGATGGTGGATGTACTCGCTGCCGCATCTGCGCCGCGTGCCCGGGCGAACATGATTGCGCTGGCCCCCACCTTGCCCGGCATCAACGACCCCGATGGTATGTACGAACGCCTCGCTGCCCATGCCCCACTCAAACGCAACGGTACGGTTGAAGAAGCCCTTGCTGCGATTGATTTTATCTTGGCAAGCCCCGGCATCACCGGCCAAACCCTCAGCCTGGGCAACGGCATGGGGCTGGCCACGGTGCGGCCTTGAATTTCGTCATTGCGAGCGATAGCGAAGCAATCCAGCTTAGCTGTCAGAGAAGGTGGATTGCCACGGCTGCCCAAAAGCAGCCTCGCAATGACGGTGTTGAAAGTGGGAGTCTTAAATAAAGCAAGTATATAACTCGAGTCGGTGAGTCATCATCCTAATGGCGGATACAACGAAACTGGATGAAAAAAATACCGTGCCCCCCGTCGGGCGTGAGGCGTTGCGCGCGGCGCTGAAGACCATTCCGGGTGCGCCGGGCATTTACAAGATGATCGATGCGGGGGATAAAATTCTCTATGTCGGCAAGGCGAAAAACCTCATTAATCGTGTGAGCAGCTACACCAATATCAATAACCTGAACAATCGCATCATGCGCATGGTGGCGCAGATTGTGCGGGTTGAAGTGGTCGTCACCAAAAACGAGGCCGAGGCGCTGCTGGTCGAAGCAAGCCTGATTAAAAAGCACATGCCGCGTTACAATGTGCTGCTCAAGGATGATAAATCGTTTCCCTATCTGCGCGTGGATACGACGCATCCCTTCCCGCGGATCGAGAAACATCGAGGGAGCCAAAATAAGCCCGGCGAGTATTTTGGGCCGTTTGCCAATGTGCTGGCGCTGAATGCCACCATGGCGCTGTTGCAAAAAATATTCCTGCTGCGCCCCTGTGCCGATACGGTGTTCAAAAATCGCTCGCGCCCGTGCTTGCAGTATCAAATCAAGCGCTGTACCGCGCCCTGTGTCGGCTACGTCACCACGGAACAATACGGCGAGCAGCTTTCGAAGGCGCACGATTTTCTGAAAGGGCGTGGCCGCGAAGTGCAGGAGATGCTGAGTGTTGAAATGAACACGGCAAGCGAAGCCATGGATTACGAAAAAGCGGCGCTCATGCGTGACCGTATCCGCGCCCTCACCCAGGTGCAGCAAGAGCAGGGCTTACGCGTCGCGGGCCTCACGGATGCGGATGTGATCGCCCTCGCCCGCCGCGGCGATAAAAGCGTGGTGCAGGTGCATTTTTATCGTAACGGCAGCCATTTTGGTAACCAATCCTTCTACCCGCGCCACGGCGAAGATGCATCCAACGCCGAGGTTCTCAGCAGCTTCATCGGCCAGTTTTACCAGGCGCATTTACCGCCGGGGGAGATATTGTTGGGCGCTTCGCTTGATGAAATGGCATTGCTCGAAGAAGCCCTCAGCATGCGTGCCGAACATAATGTTGCCCTGCGCGTGCCGGAGCGCGGCGACAAACTGACCCTCGTTAAGAACGCGCAGACCAATGCCGAAAGCGCCCTTGCACGGCTTGAAATGGAGCGTGCCAGCGTGCAAACCCACCTACTCAAGCTAAAAGAATTATTTGGGTTGAGGGCACTGCCCTCACGGATCGAGGTTTATGATAACAGCCATATCAGCGGCACGAACGCGATTGGCGCGTTCATTGTGGCAACGCCTGAGGGCTTCGATAAGAAGTCCTACCGCACCTTTAACATCAAGGATGCACTCACCGTCGCCGGCGATGATTACGCGATGATGCGCGAGGTGTTTCGGCGACGGTTTAAGGGAATGGCCAGAGTCGAGAGTCGAGAGTCGAGTGAAGAAGAAGGCACTACAGGCGCGCCCCTTCCCCCCTTGCAGGGGAAGGATGGGATGGGAGGGCCAGCCAATGAAGCACACTACCCCAACACCCCCTCACCCCAACCCTCTCCCGCAAGGGGAGAGGGAGCGACGGAGCCCTTCGCAGCTCTCGACTCTCGACTCTCGACTCTCGACTCTTCTACGCCTGACCTCATCCTCATCGATGGTGGGATTGGCCAGTTGCATGCGGTCGAGGCAGCGCTGGCCGAAATTGGAGTGACGGGGTTAAGCCTGGTGGCGATCAGCAAAGGGGTTGACCGCAATGCCGGGCGTGAATGGTTCCACCAGCCAGGCCGTGATGCCTTCCAACTGCCGATCAACGACCCCACCTTGCATTATTTGCAGCGCTTGCGCGACGAAGCCCACCGCTTTGCCATTGGCCGCCACCGCAATAAGCGCAGCAAAAGTTTTACCGCGAGCAGCCTCGATGACATACCCGGCATCGGCCAAACCAGAAAACGTGCACTACTTCAACACTTTGGCAGCCGGGCGGATGTCGAAACCGCAACGCGCGATGAGCTTGAAAAGGTCAAAGGAATCAATAAAGCGATCGCCGGTGCAATTTATGATTATTTTCATGGGTAGCTGGTTGTTGATTGAAGGGTGCGCGCTGACAAGGGCGCTACGTACAGCTGAAAATCACCCGTTTTAGTAAGTGGGCGGCTCATCGTACCCTCAACTCGCGATTGACAGCCTTGCCTCCCCAGGCTATAAGCCCCGCTCTTTTGCGGCATGGTGCTGTAAAATTCTGAGAAATTCTGGGGCCCGCGCCTGTGCCGGGATGCCATAACCAAAGGAGAAGCACAATGAAAGCCGCTGTCGAATTCAACGCCGAAACACGCACCACATCAGGTAAGGGCGCTGCCCGCGCCGCGCGCCGCGCCGGCCAGGTCCCCGTGGTGGTGTATGGCAATGGCAGGCCAAACCTGAGCCTCAATGTGGAAGCGCGCGCGATCGCGAACGAATATTTCCGCGGCGGCTTCATGAACAAAATCATCGCGCTTAAAAGCGCCGGTAGCAATGTGTTCGCCATCCCACGTGCGGTACAACTCAACCCCGTGACCGATAAAATCGAGCATGCGGATTTCCTCGCGGTCGATGAAAAATCGGTCGTGAAAGTCTGGGTGCCGGTGCATATGGTCAATAGCGAAAAAGCGGTCGGCATCAAGCGTGGCGGCGTGCTCAACGTGGTCGCGCACCGCGTTGAACTGCTCTGCCCGGTCGCGAGTATCCCCGCTGCTATCGATATCGATGTCGCGCAGATGGATATCGGTACCTCGATCCAGCTTAGCGGTGTGGCACTGCCCAAAGGTGTCGTTTCGGCCAATAAGCGCCGCGACATCACCATTGCCTCGATCGCTGGCCGCAAGAAGGAAGAGGAAGAAGTGGCCACCACCGCACCGGTGGCAGGCGCTGTGCCGGCCTCGACCGCCAAAGCGCCAGAAGGTGCAGCAGCGGCTCCGGCTGCGGGTGGCAAGGCAGCTCCGGCGGCAGCAGCCAAACCAGCGGCCAAAAAATAACCACGCTTTTAGAGAGGCGTTATGCGCTTAGTCGTCGGCCTTGGCAATCCGGGGTCCGACTACGCCCTCACGCGCCACAATATCGGGTTCATGGCAATCGACGCCTTGGCGGGGCACGAGCGTTTTACCTCAAAATTTCACGGCGAGATCGCGTCACGCTCCATTGAGGGCGAGAAGGTCGTTTTACTGAAACCCATGACGTTTATGAACCTATCGGGCAAGGCGGTTCAGGCGGCGATGGCGTTTTATAAAATCCCGCCCGAGGATGTGATCGTGCTGCATGATGAGCTTGATCTGCCGCTAGGCAAAATCCGCATCAAGCAAGGCGGCGGCGCCAATGGCCATAATGGGATTAAAGACATCGACCAGATGATCGGGCCGAATTACTGGCGCATGCGTTTGGGTATCGGCCATCCGGGTGCGAAAGAACAGGTGCATGGCCATGTGCTGAGCCGTTTTACGGGCGATGAACAGGCCGAAGTCGCGCGCGTGCTTCAGGCACTGACCGAAAAATTTGCACTGTTGTGGCAACACTCGCCGGAAATGCTTGCCTCGAAGGTCATGGCAACGCTAAAGCCAGTCCGACCAAACGTAACCAAGAAAGATCAGGACTCCGATGGGATTTAATTGCGGCATTGTTGGGCTACCCAACGTAGGTAAATCAACCTTGTTCAACGCACTCTTGTCGCAGCAAGCGGCGGAGGCGGCGAACTATCCGTTTTGCACCATCGAGCCGAACGTGGGCCGTATCGCGGTGCCGGATGCGCGCCAAAGCAAACTTGCCGAGATTGCCAAATCCGCCGTTATCATCCCCAACCAGCTTGAGTTTGTCGATATTGCCGGCCTGGTGCGCGGCGCGAGCAAAGGCGAAGGCTTGGGTAACAAATTCCTCGCCCATATCCGCGAGGTGGATGCGGTGATGTATGTGCTGCGCTGTTTTATCGACGACGACATCACCCATGTCGAAGGCTCGGTTGACCCCTTGCGTGATGCGGAAATCATCGAGCTTGAGCTTGCAATTGCGGATTTGGAATCGCTCGAAAAACGGGTCGAGAATAACGCCAAAAAAGCCAAAGGTGGCGATAAGGAAGCGTTAGCGCTGGTGCAGCTTGCCGAGCCGATTTTAGCCCTGCTGCGCGAGGGCAAGCCCGCCCGCCATTATAAACCCGCCGACCGCGAGGAGGCCAAACGCGTGCGCGCGCTGCAACTGCTCACCACGAAGCCCGTCATGTATATTTTGAATGTGGATGAGGGCAGCGCCGCCACCGGCAACGAATTGTCGACAAAAGCGATGGCGATGGCCAAAGCCCAAGGGGCGGATGCGGTGATTATCTCCGCTAAAATCGAATCTGAAATGGCGGGACTGACGGATGCGGAGAAACAAGAATTCCTCACCGATTTGGGCCTGAAGGAAACGGGCCTCACCAGCATTGTGCGTACTGGCTTTAAGCTGCTTGATATCCTCACCTTCTTCACCATTGGCCCCAAAGAAGCCCGGGCCTGGACGGTGCGTAATGGGGCGACGGCCCCGGAAGCCGCCGGCGTGATCCATACGGATTTTGAAAAAGGCTTCATCCGCGCCGAAACCATTGCGGCGGCGGATTATATTGCCTTGGGCGGCGAGCAGCCCTGCAAAGAAGCGGGCAAACTACGCCTCGAGGGCAAAGACTACCTCGTGCAAGATGGCGATGTCTTTCATTTCCGATTTAATGTGTAGTATGATTTTTGACTGGGACAGTATTGCTCCACGGACGGTCGCTCCTGGCTTTTATGCGCGCTTCATCCACTCGGAAACGATGACCTTCGCCTTATGGGATATTGATGCGGGCGCAATTTTACCGGAACATTCCCACCCGCACGAGCAAGTGACGCAGATGTTATCTGGTGAGTTCGAGCTAACGCTTGACGGTATTGCCCATCATCTCGGCGCGGGGCGAGTGCTTATTATTCCTTCTCATGTCACTCATTCTGGACGCGCGCTTACTGCCTGCAAAATACTCGATATTTTCTCGCCCGTGCGGGAAGATTACCGCTTCTAGCTTGACATTCGCGCTTTATACGCATATGATATGCGCATGGTAAATGCGCATAAATCCACCCCCAAACGCAAGCCGGTGAATATCAGCTTACCCGACGCCGATGTGGTCGAGGCCAAGGCGCTGGGACTCAATATTTCACAAATTGCTGGCGAAGCCTTGCGCAGCGCCCTCAACGCCGAGCGCAAGCGCCGCTACATGGAAGAAAACCGCGAGGCGATTGCCGAATATAATGCATTCGTGGAAAAACACGGCGTGCTGATTACCCCGATGTGGCTGCGCGACGATGTCACGTTTTGATTTACATCACGGCCACGGCTCGATCGATTATTACCTCAACGTGCAATCCGAATTTCATGACCATCTCGCCACACGGGTGGTGATACCCGTGCTCGCCACACGCAAGGTGAACAACCCGACCCGTGGTGTACATGTGTCATTAACCATTGATGATGCCGCCTATTATCTGGTGACACCGATGATAGCTGCGCTACCCGCCCACAGCCTTGGCCGAGCGGTCGGTAACCTCGCCGATCAGTCCCACGGCATCACATCCGCTATCGATTTTTTATTTCAGGGGTTTTAGATGTTCCCGCGCTGGTTAAGTTGGCTGTTTTTGCTGCTCATGGGCTATGTGATTTTCAGCGCGAGCCAGCTGGGATCTGGCCCGGTGACACCCACCGCCTCGATCATCCCTGCCGTCACCGCGCACGATTACCCGACGCTCAGCGAAACCATGGATCTCGAGCGATGGAAAAGAAAACTTAATCCAGATTATGCAGCAACTACAAACTGCTCATTGGATGAGAAGCCATCGGCCGATAGTATCGAACTACGGGTGGTTGAGCAAAAACCCGGGGTGGGCGATGAAGCAACGGATGGTGCGAAATGCGGCGACGTGATCGGCATACGCCTTAGCGTTTGGAGCGGTGGCAAGCCTTATCACGAAGAGCTAACTCTGGCCCTTGGCTCGCGCCAAGTTGCCGCAGGGCTGGATGTGGGCTTGCTTGGCTTGCTACCCGATGGCGAGCGGCTGCTGGTGATGCCGCCTTACGCGCTGGTGCGCACCAAATCGGCCACGGGGTTTGCAGCGACCAGAGCAGCAATGCCACCCGATCGGCTCGCCGTGGTGACGGTTACGCGGCAGCGCTAGCGCTGGGCCGAGTGGCTTTGGCAAAAGCGGCCAGCAATGTTTGAATCACCGGGCCGACGGTAAATTTCTGGCCATCGATTTCACCCACGGGGGTAATTTCCGCCGCCGTGCCGGTCAGGAACACTTCCTGAGCGCGGGCAAGTTCGGCAGGTAACATATGGCGCTCATGCACCGTGATCCCCGCAGCGCGCGCCAAGTCGATCACCGTACGGCGGGTGATACCATCCAAGAAGCAATCCGGCGTCGGGGTATGAATTTCACCGTCGATGACGAGGAATAAATTGGCGCCGGTCGCCTCGGCAAGGTAGCCGCGGTAATCGAGCATCAAGGCATCATCAAACCCGGCGGCTTCGGCCGCGTGCTTGCTGATGGTGCAGATCATGTAGAGGCCCGCGGCTTTGCTCGCAACCGGGGCCGATTCGGGGCTTGGGCGCTTGAACGCCGCCATAGTCATGCGGATGCCTTTTTCTTTGATATCCTTCTTATACATGCTCGGCCAGGCCCAGCTAGCGATGGCGACATGGATGGTATTTTTCTGAGCGCTGATCGCCATCATTTCGCTGCCGCGCCAGGCGACCGGGCGCACATAGCCATCAATCACGTTATTGCGTTTGAGCACTTCGGCCTTCGCGGCTTCGATGACATCGACACTGTAGGGAATCTCAAAGCCCAGCAGCTTGGCCGAAGCGTGGAGGCGCTCGGTATGGGCGCGGCTTTTGAAAATCGCCCCACCATACGCGCGCTCGCCCTCAAATACGCAAGAGCCATAATGCAAACCGTGGGTGAGCACATGGACCTTCGCGTCGCGCCAATCGACCATCGCTCCATCCATCCAGATGAAGCCATCGCGTTTATCGAACGGAATAATTTCCATGATGTACCCCTCGCCGTTAATTATGTACTATCAGCCCTAGCACTCGCCCCCCCTGATAGGCAACGACGAAATCGCCGGAGTGGCGCGCGCCAATCACCGTCACCCACGCAGCGCAATCACGCTGATCTGGCGGCCATAATCGGGTTCACGGCTCAAGGTGGTGCGCCGGTAGCTGAAAAACTGATCGGGGTCGCCGCACGTATCCATTCTGAGGTCGGCGATGGCGGTCAGGCCCGCTTCACCAAGGCGCATGGCGACATAGGCCGCAAGGTCGAAATAGCCATGGCCAGCGCGCGCGGATGGGATAAAAAACTGCGCCTGATCGTGAAGCGAAAACCGTGCGATAAATTCGGGCCCGACTTCATAGCTCACCTGGGCGATACACGGGCCAATGGTGGCTGCAATCCGGTGGCGTTTCGCGCCGAGCTTTTCCATCGCCAGCACGGTGCTCTCGATCACACCGCCCACCGCCCCTTTCCAGCCCGCATGCGCGGCGCCGACAACCCCAGCTTCAGGGTCAGCAAATAATATCGGTGCACAATCGGCGGTGAGAATGCCCAAGGCGAGGCCTGGCACATTAGTCACCATCGCATCCGCTTGCGGCGGGGCATCGACCCAGGGCGCGTGGACAATCACGGCGCTTGGCGAATGGATCTGATAAAGCGTGCAGAGCCGCTCGGGCATGACCTGAAGCGCATGAGCGACGCGGGCACGATTTTCCACCACATGCGCCTTATTATCATGGCTGCCCGGACCGCAATTGAGCCCGGCATAAAGTCCCTCGCTGACGCCACCGTTGCGGCCAAAAAACCCATGGGCGATGCTTGGGTGATCGAGGAGTTGGTGGGTGTGAAATGGTGCGTTCATGTGCGTGTTAGATCATAAACGGGGCGAAGCCTCAAGCGACTGAGTTGGAAGTGTGTAGCGTAAACGACCCAGATACAAATGAAGGGCTGAAGCACGAAGCGAGCTGGGCGAGCGAGCCATCAGCCCGCGAAGCGGCGCGCAGATTTGGTCAGCAGACCAAATCGAAGCAACCAATACTACACTACAAACCCTGGCAACTCCACGCGCGCGTCACTGGTCACGCCCATGACCTTGAATAACTCGCCCATGGCCTGCGGCGAGATGATCCGCTCGAGGCCTGAGATGAGCAGCTCGCGCTGCTCGGCGGTGGCGTTACGCAGCAGCATCTCAAGGCGAAGCTTGGCACCCATGCGGATGAGAAAATCCCCTTGGTTGATGAGCGGGCCGACGGTTAGGCCCTGGTCGCGAGCGATGCTCATGAGGCTTGTAAAATCAACATGGGCGGTTATGTCGGCCTCGCCCGGGTCACTCAGTACCGGGTGAAAGAGATGCGCCTTTAAGGCCTGCAACGTATCGTGATGCGCCTCACCGAGATAGCCATAATCAATGATTAGCCCCGCCCCGCCATGGCTGCGGATATGGGTGGCGAGTTGGCGCATCATGCTGCGACTCGCGGGCGATTGCTCCATCACCGTACCAGCCGGGATGGTGTGGCCCGATTTGGCAAGCATCAGCCCCGCCTCGCTCAGCACGAATTCGAGCGCGCCAAGCGCCTCATTCCAGGTCACGCGGCGCTCACGCATACCATCCGCTGTCATCACGAATTGCTTGATCGGCAGCGCGTCGAAAAATTCGTTGGCGATGATAAGGCTGCGCGTCGGCGGTAGCTCCTCGATGCGATCGAGCCACTCGATGCGCGGGTGGGCCTCACGCAGAGCGATATATTGCGCATGCGCCAAGGTCGGGCTGGTTTCGACCATATGGATGGTGATGGAATCATGGAAGCCTTGCATCGATTTGGTGGCGCGCAAGAGGTCAACCATCAGGCTGCCCCGCCCTGGCCCTAGCTCAACGAGGCTGATCGGCCCGCCGCCAAGCTGCAGCCACATCTGCGCGCACCACAGGCCAATCATCTCGCCAAAGATCTGGCTAATTTCCGGTGCCGTAATGAAATCGCCGCGCATGCCGAACGGGTCGCGCTTGATGTAATAGCCATGCTCGGGGTGCGCGAGGGCCAGCGTCATGTAATCGGCAAGGCTGATCGAGCCGTTTGCAGCAATTTTCTCGCGGATAATGGTGGTGAGCGCTGAGGTCATGGTGCTATTTAATAGTGAATAGAGTCGAGAGTCGAGAGTCGAGTGGAAAATGATCTTTTATCTAGAAAACTTCACAGCCATCACCGTCACATTGATAAAGCAAAAAGTGGCCAGGATAATACGCTACTCGACTCTCGACTCTCGACTCTCGACTCTTCTTTTACTCGTCACCACCAGCCAGCTACCGGCGAGCAGCATGGGGATGCATAGAAGCTGGCCCATGGAAAGCCCGATAGTGAGCATACCAATCTGGCTGTCGGGCTCGCGGAAAAACTCGACCGTAAAGCGCGCGAGCCCGTAGCCACCGATGAAAACGCCGCCAATGCGCCCGGCATAGTTCAGGGCATTCGTGCGCGTGGCCATAAACCAGAGCACCAGACCAAGCAATAGCCCCTCGAGTCCCGCCTCATACAGCTGGCTGGGGTGGCGTGGCGCCGCACCGCCATGAGGGAAAACCATGCCCCAGGGCATGGTAGTCGCACGGCCATAGAGCTCGCCATTGATGAAATTCGCCAGACGACCCAAAAAGATGCCGATTGGGGTTGCCACTGCCAATAAATCCATGAGCCGTAACCAGTTAATCTGATATCTTCGTGCAAAGAAATAAAAGGCGAGCAGAATGCCGATCAACCCACCATGGAACGACATTCCCCCATGCCATAATTGCGGAACTTTAGACAAATTATGTATGTAATACTGGAAATTATAAAATAGCACATAACCCAGCCTACCCCCCAGAATAATGCCAATCACAGCATAGAGCACCAGATCTTCGCGCGCGCGCTCGGAAAGCATGGCGGGGTGATGGTAGCGACGATCCAGCCAGCTCACATAACGCTGGGCCAGCAAAATGCCCACCACATACGCCAGCGCATACCAGCGAATGACGAGCGGGCCAATTTCTAGGGCGATGGGAGAGATGTCGGGGAAGACTAACACGAATGAACTGACGAATTGAGGAAATGACGAAATGACGAATTAAAAGACAAATATTGTGAAGAGCTAAAAAAATGTACTTCTTTTTTCGTCATTTGGTCATTTCCTCAATTCGTCAATACCCCTAAAAATACGGGTCTTCCTTGCTCAGGTAATGCTCGACATAATCCTTCACCCCATCCTCGAGCGAATAGAAGGCATCGGTGTAGCCGGCGGCGTTGAGGCGGGTCATATCCGCTTGCGTGAAATACTGGTATTTGTCGCGGATTTCCTCGGGCATATCGATGTAGGTGATGGAAGGCGGCTTGCCGACCGCGGCGAAGGTGGCATTGGCCAAATCCGCAAAGCTGCGCGCCTTGCCGGTGCCAACGTTATAGAGCCCATTCACCTCAGGGTGGCCAAGCAGCCAGATGACGACGCGCACGCAGTCTTTCACGTAAATAAAATCGCGCAACTGGCCGCCATCGGCGTAACCCTCGCGGTAGGATTTGAAGAGCTTGACCGGCCGCCCATATTTCGCATGCGGGTAAATTTGCTCGATGACCGAGGCCTGGTCGCCCTTGTGGTATTCGTTCGGGCCATAGACATTGAAAAACTTGAGGCCCGCCCATTGGCTCGGCCGTTTATCCGCGCCACTTGAAACCGCGATACTGACGAACTGGTCGAACAGATGCTTGCTCCACCCATAGGCATTGAGGGGGCGCAATTTGGCCAGGGCCTCAACCGCGGGATCATCGACAAACCCGGCCTCGCCCGAGCCATACGTCGCTGCCGATGAGGCATAAATGAAGCGCTTTTTATTTTGTGCCGCCCAATTCCACAGCCCGCGAGCGAGGGTGAAATTCGTCTCCAAAATCAGGTCGACGTTTTTTTCGGTAGTGCTTGAAATTGCGCCCATATGGATAATCGCGTCGAGCTCGGCCTTGTTGGATTCGAGCCAGTAAAACACCTCACCGGGCGAGATAATCTCGTAAATGCGGTGCTTGCTGAGGTTGCGCCATTTGGCCGATTCGCCAAATTCATCGACCACCACCACGCGGTAATCGGTGCGGTCGGCCAGGGTGCCAGCGATGTTGCTGCCAATAAATCCGGCACCGCCGGTAACTAGTACGCGTTTCATGAATGTCGCCTGTGATTCGATGATTCGTAATTCGTAATTCGATTGCATCTCGATAACTGCACAAGCATAATGCGCGCAACCATTCCTACAAGCGAATAACGCACTTACGAATCATCGAATCACGAATCACGGCTTTATGCAAAAAGATTCCCGACTGTTTGAAGATATGGCCAAAATGGCCTCCGGCGCTGCCGGTACGCTGATGGATATGCGCCGCGAGCTTGAAGCCATGGTGGGCGATAAAATCGAGCGCCTCGTCGCCCGTGGGCGGTTTGTGACCCGTGAGGAATTTGAAGTGGTGCGGGACATGGCACAAAAAGCCCGCAGCGAAAACGAGGCCTTAAAGGCCGAAATTGCGGCGTTGAAGCTCAAATAACGGCCAAAAAAGCGCAGTAAATTGCCTAAATAGTATGGTTTTAGCATCAAATTAGTGCCATAAATTCAGGTTTTTTTCACCAAATTGTTGGCCTTAATGCTCCAAAAACTTCTGGGCCTCGAGGGCGGCCATGCAGCCGGTGCCGGCGGCGGTGACAGCCTGGCGGAAGATTTTATCCTGCACGTCGCCAGCGGCAAACACACCCGGGATGGATGTTTTGGTGCTGCCCGGGGTGGTGATCAGGTATTTATCCGTATCCATCGCGAGTTGGCCCTCGAACAGCCAGGTGTTGGGGTTATGGCCGATGGCGACAAACGCACCGTGGCAAGGCACGATCGATTCGACATTGGTTTTGACGTTTTTAATGCGCACGCCGGTGAGCGATGGCGGGTTATCATCGCCAACGAATTCTTCGACGACCGAATCCCAGATCACCTTCACGTTCTCGGTTTTGAATAGGCGGTCTTGGCCAATTTTTTCGGCGCGAAGCGTATCACGACGATGGATAAGGGTAACCGAGTTACAGATTTTGGCGAGGAACAACGCCTCCTCGACCGCGGAGTTACCGCCGCCAAGCACGACGACATCTTTTTTCTTGAAGAAAAAACCATCACACGTGGCGCAGGCCGAAACGCCGAAATTCTGGAATTTCTGTTCAGATTCAAGCCCCAACCAGCGCGCGGAAGCACCGGTGGCAATGACCACGCTATCGCCCACATAGGTATCGCCCGACTCGCCTTTGGCCACGAACGGCCGCTTCGATAAATCGATGCTGGTGATGTGGTCATGCACAATCACGGTGCCGACATGCGCGGCTTGCGCTTCCATCTGCTCCATCAGCCAGGGGCCCTGAATGGCAGCGGCGAAGCCCGGGTAATTCTCAACCTCGGTGGTGATGGTGAGCTGGCCACCGGGCTGCATACCCCGCACCATGATCGGCTTCAAATTCGCGCGGGCAGCGTAAATCGCCGCCGTGCAGCCGGCCGAGCCGGAGCCGATGATGAGAATAGGCGTGGTGTGGGTGGTGGTCATAAGGGTGCCTGGTGCTTCGTGCCTGGTTAGAAGTGAAATTGTATGCCCTGAATCAACTGGTTACTTACCTGCATGGTCGGCGAGCCAATCGTGCATCCAAGAAATTTCATAGGTCTGCGAATCAAAAATATCGTTCGCGAGCATGGTCATTTCGGGGTCGTTGCCGTCATGGAGTAAAATGCTGGCCATATCGACCGCGCCCTGATGGTGCGGAATCATGCCGCGGACAAAATCGACATCCGCATCGCCGGTGTAGCGAATATCCATCTCACGATGCATCGCTTGCATGGCGTCGCCGTAATAATCCCTTGCACCCGCAACCACTGCGCCATTATCCCGGCGCGCGAGCCAGCTTTTCATCAGGCCAATCTCAAGCTCCTGCGCGCGGATGACCCAGCGGTTGAAGGATTTGAGACGTTCGTTATCGCCATACTGAATCTGGATTTTGGCCATATCGACGGCACCTTGATGGTGCGGAATCATCTGGCGCACAAAATCCACATCCGCATTGCCCGACAATGGTGCTTGCATGTTTTTATGCATGGTGTTCATCACCGCGACATAGGCCCGGGTAGGGGCATTGGCCCCACGCGGCGCACTAGCCATGTGGTGCATATGCCCGCCCGTGGATTGCGCCTTCATCGGCGCGGCCCATGCGGGCGACACCAACAGCATGGCGGTTGTAACGCTAAGTGCGGCAATCAACGGACGGATATGCATAAAAACTCCTGTAAATGGATGATGGATTAAAGCGCCTTGGCGTGATCCTTGAGGTAGGCGGCGACGCCATCGGCGGTGGGTTTCATGCCGGCCGCACCTTTTTTCCAGTTCGCGGGGCAAACTTCGCCATGTTCCTCGTGGAAAATGAGGGCGTCGAGCGTGCGGATGGTCTCATCGACATTGCGACCCAGCGGCAAATCATTCACCAGTTGGTGGCGCACTTTACCGGCCTTATCGATGATGAAGGTGCCGCGGAAAGCGACCGCATCGCCGGTCAGCACGTCATAGGAACGGGCGATGGATTTGGTGAGATCCGCAATCAGCGGGAATTGCACATTGCCGATGCCGCCTTTATCGACGGGCGTGTTTTTCCAGGCATAATGAGTGTATTGCGAATCGACCGAGATGCCGATCACTTCCGCACCCAGTTTTTTGAACTCAGCGACGCGGTTATCGAACGCAATAATTTCCGACGGGCAGACGAAAGTGAAGTCGAGCGGCCAGAAAAACAGCACGGCATATTTGCCCTTGGTTTCCTTCTTCAAGTTGTAGTCCGCCTTGATCGAATTATCCGGCATCACGGCCTGGGCGGTGAAATCGGGGGCTTCTTTGCCAACAAGTACGCTCATGAGAATCTCCTGAAGTGTTAAGTGAATGAAATACGAAAGACGCGACTGATATAGTCTTATTGCTCAGCAATGCAACGATATCCGGCGGGCATGCATCATTCATTAGCGCGCGCCGGATTGTTTGTATAATCTATTGTTTTTATGATAATAATAGATTATTTCTATGATTAATAGGCGGGCGATGGCGGGCGGCGGATTAAGCCATGAGCACGCAAATGCTGCGCAACTGGCTTGATTAGTAGACAAAACTAGAGCAACCAAAAAATGAACCTGCGCGATTTGCAATATTTAGTGGCGGTGGCCGAGCAATTACATTTTGGCAAAGCGGCCAGGGCATGCAACGTCAGCCAGCCGACCCTCTCGATGCAACTTAAAAAGCTCGAAGAGACGCTCGGCGTTGCCCTGTTCGAGCGCAGCAATAAGCGCGTGATGCTGACCGCAACCGGCCAGGAGATCGCGGCCCGCGCGCGCCGCATTCTGACCGAGGTCGAGGAGTTGCGCCGCACCGCCAGAGCAGCGCGCGACCCCGAAGCAGGTCTGCTACGCCTGGGTATTTTCCCAACCCTCGCCCCGTATTTTTTGCCACACCTGGTGCCGTTGCTGCGCGCACATTTCCCGCGGCTTGATCTGCAATTGGTCGAGGAACGCACGCCCGAACTTCTCGCGCAACTAAGCGCCGGCGGGCTCGATGCAGCGCTGCTGGCCTTGCCGGTCGCCGCGCACGGCTTAAGCAGCGCCGCCGTGTTCGACGAGCCGTTTTTACTGGCGGTCGGGCGCGATCACCCGCTCGCCAAACGCAAAACGGTGACGCTGAGCGACATGCGGGGCCAACACATGTTGCTGCTTGAAGACGGACACTGCCTGCGCGACCAGGCGCTCGAGGTCTGCCACCTCGCCGGCACCGAGGAATCGTCGCGTTTTCGTGCCACCAGCCTTGAGACGTTACGCCATATGGTGGCCTCGAGCGACGCGATCACCCTCATGCCACACCTCGCCACCCGCCGGGATGATTCGCTGATGCGCTATATTCCCTTCGCGCGCCCGGCACCGAGCCGACGCATTGGCCTGGTATGGCGATCGACCAGCGCCCGTCGCAGATTGTTTGAGGCGATGGTGCGGCGGATCACCGATAGCCACATCCCCCCTTGACGGGCGGGCCGCGAGCCCTTAGAAGTCCCCCGTTTGCCTGAAGCTTTGTTTTAGCAGGGGGGCGATAAGCGCCCCCGCTACCGCTCCCCCTCCTTCGCTAAAGCTTCGGCGGGACGAGTGAAAGACTACGCACACCACTAATAACGGATACCTATGACTGCACCGTTTAAGCCCCAACCCAACGCCGCACTATTGCTTGCGGATGGGACGGTGTTTTTCGGCTATGGCATCGGCAAGCCCGGCGCAACCAGCGGCGAAATTTGCTTCAACACGGCGATGACCGGCTATCAGGAAATCCTCACCGATCCGTCGTACGCCGGGCAGATCATCACCTTTACCTTCCCGCATATTGGCAATGTGGGGGTGAACGGGGAGGATATAGAGTCGAGAGTCGATGCCGCGAGCGCTGACGTTCCTCTCCCCCTGGGCGCCTGTGGCTTAATACTGCGCGAAGCGATCACCGAGCCGTCAAACTTCCGCGCGACCAGCCACCTTAACGACTGGCTGAAAGCGCGAGGGCTAACTGGCATCAGCGGCATCGATACGCGCGCGCTCGTTCGCCATATCCGCACCCACGGCGCGCAGAACTGTGCGATTGTAGTCAAACAGGGATTCGGGATTCGGGATTCGGGATTCGAAGAAGATTTGTTGAAAAAAGCGCGCGCCGCGCTTGAACAAGCGCCCGATATGAACGGCCTCGAGCTTGCGGCGCATGTGACGACCAAGGAAAATTTTGTGTGGGAAGAGAAACGTTGGGAGTTGGATGGTGACCACTCGACTCTCGACTCTCGACTCTCGACTCTTCCTCACGTCGTCGCCATCGACTACGGCGTAAAACTCAACATCCTGCGCTCGCTGGCATCGGCGGGTGTGCGCCTCACGGTGGTGCCCGCGACGACCACGGCGGAAGAAATTTTAGCGCTTAACCCCGATGGGGTATTCTTATCGAACGGGCCCGGTGACCCGGCCGCTACAGGAAATTACGCGGTGCCGGTCATCAAAAAACTCATTGCGAGCTGCAAGCCCCTTTTCGGCATTTGCTTGGGTCACCAGATGCTGGGCATTGCCCTGGGCTGCCGGACGGAGAAAATGCGCCAGGGCCATCGCGGCGCGAACCACCCGGTGAAAGACCTCGCCACCGGCAAGGTCGAAAT
>CAZZCK010000012.1:35521-45752 GCA_964652475.1 uncultured Azospirillum sp. | reverse complement strand
CTGCTCGATGAGCCGCTCGCCGGCATCGACCCGATCGCGATTGCCGAAGTGCGCGACTTGGTGAAGCACTTGAAGGATCGCGGCATCGGCGTGCTGATCACCGACCATAACGTGCGCGAAACGCTCGACGTCATCGACCGCGCCTACATCATTCATGACGGCACCGTGCTGTTTGAAGGCGGCCCGAACGATATCGTGAACAACGACGATGTCCGCCGCGTCTATTTGGGGGAGAAGTTTAGTTTATAGCTTCACCAGCTTCACCTTAGCGGCTTTGGCGGCAGTGGCCAGCGCAGTATCGCGTGTTGCTAATGGCAGGTTTAGCCGTTGCGCTAGCTCGAGGTAGCTCGCATCATAGACACTGAGGTTGTAACGTTGCGACAGGGATCGTGTGGTACTCCACGCGTAGCGATCCGTTTCCAGATCCGTGATGATCGGAAGCAGCTTTAGGTCATTCAGTCTGACCACGCATTGTTCCTCGGTTAGTCGACCGCGCCGCATTCCTGTGCGTAGGGAGTTTGCCACTTCAAGCCTCCAGATAGAGGGCACATACGCTTCCTCATCTACGACACGCTGCATTAACGCATCGATAGCGGGGGTGCGCTCATCGGCAAAGCACCAGGCAATCGAAGCAGAAGCATCGAGAACAAGGCTCATTCACGGCCTTCATCGATCAATTCACGAATGGGGATGCCGCCCAACGTGGCATCCTTGCGCGCCAACATGCGCGTTACCGCTGCTTGCGCGGCCTCGTGGTCAAACGCTGGGGTGGGTGGGACAATTTTGGCCACCATTTTTCCGCGGCGGGTGATGATGATTTCCTCACCTTTTTCTACCCTGTCGAGTAGCGCGCTGAGCTTGTTTTTGGCTTCGTAGGCACCGATTTCCAGCATGGGGTTTCCCGTATCCTTGCATTGTTATTAATCTAGCCTAAAGGCTAGCCTATTGATCAAGCAAAGTCACGCGTCTTTTATAAATTTTACCGAAAACCTAAGAAATTCTGGATCTGGTAAACGCCATTAGACCTCCCAAACCAAGTGGTGGTAAATGTCCCGGCTAGTCGGCACTTCGTTTTAGCATAGCGCTCTCATTCAAGCATTGAGTCTTGTTCGGTTTTGGTATAACTTTTGCATAGCTGCAAGAGGGTGCGCATGGTTGGAATGAAACAGGAATTTCGGCAATCGCAAAGCCTGGTGATGACCCAGGCGTTGCAGCAATCGATCAAGCTGCTGCAGCTTTCCGCCGTCGAGCTTCAGGAATATATCGACGAAGAGCTCGAGAAAAACCCGCTATTGACCAAAGAAGAAACCGAGAGCGACGAGCACCCAAACGAGGTGAGCGCCGATGAGCCAACCGTCGATGCGGTAACGGCGAGCGAAGACCATGATGCTCGCGGTGAAACCAAAGAGGTCGATGTTTCGGATTCGGACTATTCCGCGAACGAAGAACTGGTCGATGGTTCGTATGGCGACGAATGGAGCGAGGGTGAAATACGTACCGTTTCGGCGGGGCTGCAAGGCAGCAGCGGCGGCTATGACGAAGACGGCGAGGGCTATGGCATCGAATCCGCCAGCGCGCGCGAGCAAACCTTGCGCGAGCATGTGCTCGAGCAGATCCATGTCGATATCACCGATCCGGTCGAGCGCTTGATTGCCGAAAAACTGACCGATATGCTCGATGAAACCGGCTATCTGCGTGAGGATATTTCGGCCTTGGCCAAAACGTTGGGGGCGAGCGAGGAAGAAATCGAACGCGTGCTCACGCGTCTACAGGCGATGGACCCGGCGGGGATTTTTGCCCGCAATTTAAGCGAATGCCTGCGCCTGCAATTGGCCGATATGAACCGGCTTGACCCCTATATGGAAATTTTTCTCGATAACCTCGAGATGATGGCCAGCGGCGATTTGCAGGGTTTGCGTAAAAAATGCAGCGCCGACGCCGAGGATTTCGCGCAAATGATCGCCGATATTCGCCGCTGTAACCCGAAGCCCGGCCTTGGTTTTGCAACCGAAGACGCGCAAACCGTGATCCCGGATGTCATTGTGCGGCGGGCGAAAGCGGGCGGTTGGCATCTCGAGCTGAACCCCGAGGCGATGCCCCGGGTGTTGATTAATCGCCGTTACGCGAGCGATGTCGGTGCGCGCGCCGAAGATAAAGAAGCGAAAAAATTCGTCAGCGAGCAGATGAGTAATGCCAATTGGCTGATTAAAGCGCTGGATCAGCGGGCCAATACCATCCTGAAAGTGGCGACGGAAATTGTAACGCAGCAGGATAAATTTCTGCAGCATGGGATCCGCTTTCTAAAACCGCTGGTGCTGAAGGATATCGCCGCTGCGGTCGGTATGCATGAATCGACCATCAGCCGGGTGACGACGGCCAAATTTATGGCCACCCCGCGCGGCACGCTCGAGCTGAAATTCTTCTTCACCTCATCCATCAACGCCGGCACCGGGGCGAATGATTTCTCGAGCAAGACCGTACAATATTACATCAAAGAGCTGATTAACGCCGAGGCGGCGAACGCCATTTTATCCGACGATGCGATCGTGAAGTTGCTGGGCGACCGCAATATCGACGTCGCGCGCCGCACGGTGACGAAATACCGCGAGGAAATGAACATCCCATCCTCGGTGGTGCGTCGGCGGCAGAAAGCCCATGCCTCGTAGCGTGAGGTAATTTTTCTCAATGAATACAACGGTGTTTTGATTGCGCGGCGATGAATCGCCCATTAACGAATTCTTCAGCAATTCGCGCTACATTCAAAGAGTAATGTCACATACCGATGAGCGATTTTATGCAAATATCCGAACCAATTCGTATGAACGATAGCCAGTGGCTCGATAAGCTTGGCGTGCCAACGCCCACCAGTGTTGCCGAACTGGTCGATATTACCGCCGCAAAACCGGTGATGACGGACGATGGCGTGATGCGCCTGGGTAAGGCCGATAGCGGTATTGTGGCCGGGGTGACCGCGATGAATCTCGATGGCGCCGCGTTTCCGCCGCTGGCGATGGCGCG
The DNA here is from genome assembly GCA_964652475.1 of uncultured Azospirillum sp. Lineage (GTDB taxonomy): Bacteria > Pseudomonadota > Alphaproteobacteria > Rickettsiales > UBA3002 > QFOX01. The sequence goes on along the minus strand of CAZZCK010000012.1, from coordinate 42,734 downwards.
CCCTAACCGCGCACGGGTGGCACTGAGCAGCGATATGCCTGAGCTTGGCGTGCTCGATGCTTTGCTGCGCGATGAAAGCATTGGCGATATTCTGGTCAATGGCACCAACAGCATTTATATCGATCAGGCCGGCAAGTTGGTCGATTCGGGCCTGCGCTTTGCCAGCCATGAGGCGGTGTGGGAGGTGGCGGAGCGGATTGTGGCGTCGGTGGGTCAAACCCTATCCGCCGAACGCCCCATGATCGATACGCGCCTACCCGATGGCAGCCGGGTGAATATTGTCGCCCCGCCCATGGCGGTCGATGGGGTAAGCATTTCGATCCGTAAATTTCCGGCCCAGCAAGTCACACTCGAGACGATGGTGGCCTCTGGTCAGCTCACCCCAGAGCTTGGAAAATTTCTAAGCGAGTTGATTCGCACACGGGTGAATATCGTGGTCTGTGGCGGCACGGGCTCGGGAAAAACGACCATGCTCAATGCGCTGTCAGCTTCGATTCCGCCGGATGAGCGGGTGGTGACGATTGAGGATTCCGCCGAACTGCGCTTGCAGCAGCCGCATGTGGTGCGGCTGGAATCACGCGTGGGCAATGGCGACAAGCGGGCCGAGGAGGTAACAATTCGTGACCTCGTGAAAAACGCACTGCGCATGCGTCCGGATCGGATTATCGTCGGCGAATCACGCGGTGCCGAGGCGGTCGATGTGCTGCAAGCCATGAATACCGGGCATGACGGCTCGATGACTACCTTGCATGCCAACGGCCCGCGCGATGCATTATCGCGCCTTGAGACGATGGTGGCGATTGCGATGCCGCAGCTGCCATTGCGCCTGGTGCGCCAGCAGATTGCGGGCACGATTAATATCATTATCAATATGGCGCGCTGTAAGGATGGCGTGCGTCGGGTGATGTATGTCAGCGAGATTTCCGGTATGGAGGGCGATACGATTGTCATGCAGGATCTCGTCACCTACACGGATGCAACGACCGATCGTCAGGGCCATTTCCGTTGGGCCAATGGCGTGCCTCGCAACCCGATCGTGACCGATGCCGCGCGCGTTTCGGGCATGATGCGCAGCATCCGTTAGGTTGTTCGTTGTCCGTTAGTCCGTTGTTCGTCAGCCCTCCATCCTGTCATGCCGTCGAATGACGGCATCCGTGCACTGCTTTTTTATTTTTCGTGATGGAATTCGGTGATCTGATGACCCGATGATTCGTCACTCGATGATTCGAGGCCGGAGACACAGAGCATCGGGGACACCAATCCCCATGGAGGCGAGTGAGTGCCATAAGCATAGGTCAGCGCGGCCATGGGTTATGATGTCCCCTTAGCCCACAGCCTAGAGCCTAGAGCTTCCAATCTCTAGCCCCCAATCCCCAATCCCTAAGCTCCCTACGCACACTACGCTTTCTTTTTTATTCCAGTATGATTAATAACTCGGGTCAGGTTCACCCGCGCAGAGGCGCGTTCTCAGGAGCAATCGAACTATGTCCGATGATTTAGCATTGCGCGTGGCGGCACTCGAGCGTGCGCTCGCATCGCGTCGCGATCATGCCGATGTGCTAGAGCCTCTAGCGAGCGCAGAAGATGGGCATCATGGCGATGACACGCCTACGGGATTAGGTGATGCGCTTGTTGCCCTCGCACCGATCCGCGTGCTACTCGAGGATGATAGCGTCAACGATATTTTGATTAATGGCGCCAACGATGTGTTTGTTGAGCGTGCCGGGGTGCTCGAAAAAACGGCGGTAACCTTGGCGCATGAGGCGCAGGTGGTCGAACTCGCGCAGGCGATTGCTCAGCATATTGGCCGCCGGGTGGATCGGCGTACGCCGATGCTGGATGCTAGGCTGCCCGATGGTAGCCGGGTGAATGTGATGATGCGCCCACTCGCGCTCGATGGCACGGCGATTTCGATTCGTAAGTTTGCCAAGCAAAGCATCACGCTCGATCATATGGCAGCGGCGGGGAATATCTCACCAAGCCTCGCCGAATTTCTGAAAGTGGCGGCATGCTGTCGCCTCAATATCCTGATTTCGGGGGGCACGGGCTCGGGCAAAACCACGCTGCTCAATGCGATCAGCGAGCATATCAACCCGCGCGAGCGCATTGTCACGATCGAGGACGCGGCCGAGCTGCGCTTGCAGCAACCGCATGTGGTGCGGCTTGAAACCCGCCCGGTGCGGATGGAGCGCGGCGAGGAAGAGGTGAACATCCGCGATCTCATGCGCAATGCGCTGCGCATGCGCCCGGACCGTATTTTGGTCGGCGAAGTGCGCGGGCCCGAGGCGTTCGATATGATGCAGGCGATGAATACCGGGCATGAAGGCTCGCTGACCACGATTCACGCCAATCACCCGCGCGACGCGATGGCGCGGCTTGAGAATATGATTCTGATGGCCAATCTTAATCTGCCCAATCCGGCCATTCGTACGCAGATTGCGTCGGCGGTGCATCTCGTGGTGCAAATCAGCCGAATGCGCGACGGGCTGCGCCGCATTACCTTTGTTTCCGAAGTGGTGGGCATGGAAGGCGACATCGTGACGATGCAGGATTTGTTCGCCTATCACACCAAAGGCGAGGGGGCGGATGGTGCATTGATCGGTGAGTTCAAATGGACGGGCATTATGCCGCGCTTCATCCGCAGGGTCGGGTATTATGGTCAGGCCGAGCGGCTATCGGCGGCGCTGGGTGTAAAATTACCCAAACTGTAGTTTTATCGCGTCGTTTCCTTCTTTTTTGCTGGTTTTTTGCTCGATTTTTTCATCTTTTTACTCATTTTTTGGTGAAAATAGGCAGAAATTTTCCTCAGATTTGGAGGAAATAGCCACGGTATTGGAAGAATTTTTCTCTTATTTTCATTCAAATCGCACAAAAATTCGCATCCCCCGCCCATGCGACGGCATGATCTAATCGCTGGAAATTTTTTGGAACCATGGGTATAGTGTGGGAATGACCCGATAAAAATAACGGGCATCATGCAAGCAGTCATTTAGCCAACAAACGAGGAATCTATGCAGCTTCATATCGCGGGTCGCCATGTTGATTTAGGCGAGAATTTTCAAGAGCATGTCGAAAAGCGCATTCATGAGGGATTCAGCAAATATCTTGACCGCATTGTCAGCATGGATGTGGTCGTCTCGAAAGAGGCGCATCACCAATTTCGGGTGGATATTCATGGCAATACCGGCACCCATGCGGGCGTATCCATCAAAAGCCAAGGCGGCGCGAACGAGATTTATGCGGCGTTTGATGATGCCGCCACCAAAGCCGAAAAGCAGCTGCGCCGCTATAAGCGCCGGCTGAAAGATCACCATACGGCGGACAAAGAAGTGCGCGCCCGCCTGAGTGCCCGCAAATATGTGCTACAAACCGAAGCGGCGGATGCCGAGCTTGATGAGAAAGGCGCGCCGGTGGTGGTTGCCGAAAAAGCGACGGATATTGAAACGCTAAGCGTGAGCAAGGCGGTGATGAAAATGGATCTGGCGAACCTGCCGGCGCTGATGTTTTTCAATGCCGGAACGGGCCGCCTGAACGTGATTTACCGCCGTTTGGATGGGAATATTTCCTGGGTCGACCCGGAAGGAATGGCAGCGTAGCTGCTGACGTGCTAGCGCCGTACCATGCCAGCGCGTTCGCCTATCGCGGCGTGGGATGCCTGGTGCTGGGGCCAACGGGTGTAGGAAAATCGCGGCTGGTGGCCGAGGCAATCCTTCATGGTGGACAACTGATTGCCGACGATCAGGTGCTGCTCCTCGCCCATGCGAGCCAGCTGATGGCCGAAAGCCCCGCCCATATCGCCGGGATCATCGAATTGCGCGGCTTGGGGTTAATGCGGGTGGAAACGCCGCTTCAACGCCATCCGCTTCATTGCGTGATCACCCTGGATGCCAAGGCGGATAGCCGACTTCCCGAGGCAATGACGGAGATCATTCATGGCATAACGCTGCCGCATTTGCGTGTGATTCCGCCACCGAATCTGGCCGTGCCGTCGCTGCTACTGTACCTTGAGGCGATGCGTGATGGCCGCACCTTACCCACCGATTGGCATCCGCTGGGGGCCTGATGCATCAAACCGTTGCATTTGCCCAAAAGCTGGCGTAATCCCTGCCAATGATCGGAATTATCGTCGTCACCCACGGTGCGCTTGGCAATGAACTCATTGCGGTTGCGGAACATGTTGTGGGCGCACAAAAAGCCTTAGTCAGTATTGCCATTGGCCCGGAGGACGACGTCGAGCGTCGCCGCGACGCGATTCTTGAGGCCGTGAAAACGGTCGATGACGGCGGCGGCGTCGCCATTCTCACCGATATGTTTGGCGGCACGCCGAGCAACCTCGCCATTTCGGTGATGCATCCCGGCCGGGTCGAGGTGATCGCCGGGGCGAACGTGCCCATGCTCATCAAGCTCATCAGCGTGCGTCAGAGCATGACGCTGGTGAACGCGGTGATGACGGCGCAGGAAGCCGGGCGCAAATACATCAATGTCGCCAGTAATTTACTGAAAAAAGCGGTGTAACTTGGTCACGGCCCGCGCCACCATTTGCAATAAAAAAGGGCTGCATGCCCGCGCCGCCGCCAAGCTGGTGAAGCTTGCCGCGACGTTTGATGCGCGCATCGAAGTGGTGCGCTTGCCCCGCGCGGGTGAAGCGGCGGATCCACTGGCTAAAGCGGGGGCGACGTCTATCCTCAGCCTACTGATGCTTGCCGCCGAAAAAGGCGTTATGATCGAACTGCACGGTGACGGCGCGCAAGCCCAAGAAGCACTCGATGCAATTGTGGCGCTGGTGGGGCGCAGGTTTGATGAGGAGGAGTGAGGGACGCTTTTTCCTGCAAATTCTCGTGCATTCGCGTACTATATTTGCTGAATTATTTGCCCTGTTATGTCCCAATAGACTTCAAGATCGATGATTCCCATATTGGTGAAGTCATCGTTACCATCAAGAAAAAGTGGAACAGTATAGCCAACACATTCATCATAGAGTGGCACTGGGTTGCCGTCTTTAAGCCAATCAAGAAAAACTACGGCATTGAGCATATCCTCTTCGCCATCGACGATCTCATAAAAAAGTTCAGCGATGTTCATCGGTGCATTGGCGCATTCGCCCGTACCAGGATTGAAAATGGTAATACCCTGTTCAATATCATCTCGCGATGCGGTGGTTACGGCGAATATGGTGCCATCCCAGTTATATGTGATGCATTCGACGATGCCTTTAAATACAGGAAAAGTTTTACCAATAAGCCTATTGTATATTTTTGAATTTTTTGCAGTGAATGTTCGAATACTGCCGTAATTGAATGATCTTCCACCGATCAAGCTGAGCAATGTCCCTGCATCATTGATTTCAAGGGTTGTTGCCGCGTGATCAGGGATTGGCGCAGAACCTTCGTCAATTTCGTATTCTTCAAGAAATGAAGCAAGCACAGGTTTTTTTGGCCGTTTTTTATTTCGAGTCACCACGCACAATCCTCATGCTTAAGCGGTCTAAGGGGATGTATTCATAGTAAGCTGATAGAATAAAATAGTGTTCATGTCGAACCGATTATATGAGAGCAATCTGTTCTGCTAAAAACAGTTAGTGCCGCAAACTCTATCCACTTCATTAAGTTCTGACCAGCGTGCTCGATTCACGCCTTTCCTTTTTTACGGGCCACGGCGCGTTCGATACAGGCGATCATTTGTCCGGCGATGTCTTGTCCTGTGGTCGATTCGATGCCCTCAAGGCCCGGGCTCGAGTTAATTTCGAGCACCTTAGGGCCGGAGGCGGAGCGAATAATATCCACCCCAGCGACTTTGAGGCCAACAATTTTGGCCGATTGAATGGCGATTTTGCGCTCCTCGGCAGTGATCTTGACTTCCGTCGCGGAGCCACCGCGATGTATATTGGCGCGAAAATCACCCACCGGGGCGACGCGCTGCATGGAGGCGACGACTTTATCATCGATCACGAAGCAGCGGATATCCTTCCCATCCGCCTCACGCACGAATTCCTGCACCAGGATATTGGCCTTGAGCGATTTGAAGGCGTTGATGATGCCCTCGGCGGCATTGGTGGTATCGGCCAGCACGACGCCCACCCCTTGCGTGCCCTCAAGCAGCTTGATGACGACCGGCGCGCCGCCGACCATTTTAATCAGCTCCGAGGTTTCCTGCGGTGAATGGGCAAAGGAGGTGACGGGCATGGGGATGGATTTTTGCGCGAGCATTTGCAGCGTGCGTAATTTGTCGCGGCTACGGGTGATGCCGACCGCGCCGTTAAGGCAATAGGCACCGGAAATTTCGAACTGGCGCAGCACGGCGCAGCCATAAAAGGTGATGGCCGGGCGAATGCGCGGGATGACCGCGTCGAACTGGCTTAAAATCTCGCCGCCGCGGTAATGGATTTCGGGGTCATCCATGCTGACGTTCATGTAGCAATGCTGGATGTTGACGAAGCGCATGGTATGGCCGCGCTCGCGCCCGGCATCCATGATGCGTTTGTTAGAATAGAGCTCGCGGTCGGAGGCAAGCACGGCGATTTTAAGGCCACCATCGCCGCCCGTGATATCCTCGCGGTAGAGCTGGCGCGCCTCGATGTCGGACATCATGCCCTGGGTGAAGGATTTCTCCGGGTCGATCAGCATGCGGCCTTGCATGGCCTCGCGCCCGAGCAGCATGCGGTAGCCGAGCGCATCGCGGTTGGTGAGGGTGAGCTGAATGCTGTGCGTGATATTGCCGATGCGCACGGCGGTTTCGATCACCGCGCGGCGCTCGGTATGGCCCGAGGAGGATTTGACGTCGCGCTCATCGACCAAGGGCGCGCGGCAATGGACGGTGATTTTGCGGTCTTTCTGGATGGGATTGATGTCGAAACGCACCCATTTATCGCCCCGGCTGGTGTAGATTTCGATGTTCTCGGCATGCAGCGCCGAGGTGCGGGCACCCGAATCGATCCGCGCTTTGATGGCGGGCAGGTGAAGGTCCGGCAGGGCGCACCATTCTTCTTTGCCGATAATCATTTTCTGGGTGATGAGCATGAGAGCCTTCGTGTTGCCGTTAAATCGCTGGTTAACGCCGGTATTTCCCAGTGCGTCATTGCGAGGCCCTTTTTAGGGGCCGCGGCAATCCATCTTTTTTACAGGATGGCCAAAATGGATTGCTTCGCTATCGCTCGCAATGACAGCGTTGAGAGTTCGGGGCGCTTAAGTGAAGTGAGTATATGAAGTGAGTATAT
>CAZZCK010000012.1:0-35421 GCA_964652475.1 uncultured Azospirillum sp. | reverse complement strand
ACACCCACCAGGGTGATCGATGCTTGGTCGCTGAAGGTGATCACCGCGTTGCCGCCCACTTCGGTCAGGCGCGAGCTGATGTCGCTGAAGTTTTTGAGGATGTTTTTGAACTCACCCTCAAAGGCGATCACGTCGGTACCTTTCTGGAAGTCGGTAATCCGATCATGACCGAAGCTGAGTTGCGACAGGCTCGTGATGCCCTTGGTCTCGTTCGTGAAGACAAAGAAGTCTTTATCCGCACCACCGGTGATGACATCGTTACCCGCACCGCCGCGCAGCACGTCGATGCCAGCGCCGCCCTCGAGCAGGTCGTTGCCCAGGCCGCCGAACAGGAAGTCTTGCTCGGTGCCGCCGTAGAGGCTGTCATTGCCGTTGTCGCCGTAGAGTACGTCGATCCCGGCATCGCCGTAGAGGATGTCGTTGCCTTCGCCACCGCGTGCGGTGTCGTTATCCTCGCCACCATAGATGCAGTCGTCGCCATTGTCGCCCAGCAGGTAATCGATGTGACCGCCACCGTAGATGGTGTCGTTGCCGTTACCGCCGAAGATCGTATCGCAGCCCAGGCCGCCATCGAGCAGATCGTTACCATCGACCGAGTTGACGTCGAAGTCGCCGCCATAGACGAAGTCGTCGCCTTCATCGCCGCTGACAGTATCGTTGCCTGCACCGCCTTTGACGGTATCGTTCCCGGCATTGCCGTAGATCAGGTCGTTATCCTGGTCGCCGCCGACAAGGTCGTTGCCGAGGCCACCGCTGAGCGTATCGCTACCGAGCCAGCCATGCAGCACATCGTTACCCGCACCGGCGAAGGCGAGGTCGTTGCCCGCATCCGCAAAGATGGTGTCGGCACCGGTGCCACCGAAGAAGGTGTCATTCCCGGCATCACCGATCAGGATATTGTTGCCGTTGCCACCGACGATGAGGTCATCGCCCAGGCCGCCATCGAGGATGCTGGCCGCTTCACCGCCATAGATGGTGTCGTTACCCGAATCGCCATAGAGCGTATCGTTACCGCCAAGGCCGACGATGATATCGTTGCCTTCGCCGCCATAGGCGAGGTCGTTCCCGTTGCCACCGAAGATGCAGTCATCGCCGCGGTCACCGACCAGGGTGTTGTTGCCTTCGCCACCATAGATGGTGTCGTGACCTTCGCCACCGAAGACGAGATCGGCACCGTTGCCGCCGTAGATCAGGTCGTTGCCACCATCACCGACGAGGGTATCGTTACCTTCCGCGCCGACGAGGGTGTCTTGATCGGCACCACCAAAAATCAGGTCGTTACCGTTACCGCCGAAGAGCAGGTCGTCGCCCGTGTCGCCGCAGATGGTATCGTTGCCGTTTTCACCGATCAGGGTGTCGTTACCGGCGTCACCGGTGAAGAAGTCGTCGCCTTCGCCCGCGACCATGTAGTCGTTGCCATCGCCGCCGGCCATGGTATCGTTGCCCGCGTTCGAGTACATAATGTCGTTGCCGCCATCGCCAAGCAGATAATCACGACCGCTAGCACCGATGAGGGTATCATTCCCGAACCAGCCATAGGCGAAGCCGCCATCGTTGCTCAGGGTGATGAAATCGTTGCCGGTGTTACCAAACACGGTGTCGTTCCCGCCGTTGGAGAAGACAACCGTGTTAGTGGTGGTGAGATAAATCGCTTCGGCAGCGGTGGTGCCGTTCATGATCATGCCATTGGCACCGGGGGTCGAGACCACGTCCTTGCCGCCGGGTACTTGCGGGATCACGTTAATGGTTGGTGGCGTTACAATCACTTCCACCGGCGGGATTGGGCCGCCACCTGTTTTGGTGGTGGGCGGTACCGGGCGGGTTGGCTCGGGCAGTGGGGTAGGAAGTGGGGTTGGGGTGCCGACCATGATACAGTTCCTTTGCAAACTAATGAATAATGGATAGACGCGTTATTTGGTTAATGAATATTAATTACTAGAATTTTACTCATTCAGCAAGCGTTATAGTGTGAAGCTTTTATGACAATGTTAAGCATATGAAATCTAATAATAAAAATTATCACGACTCCTCATCATTTTTAAGTATCTGGCAATTATCTTGCGTGAGTGTCTATCTCGTGGTTGGATTCATCTCGTATCGTAACGGGATGCTAAAGTGGGGCGATTATCATGGCGCGCGGTGGCACAGGATTGGTCATTCTTCTGGCGGGGGCGGCGGCGCTGGCACTGACCCCTGCTGGCCCGTGGCTGCATGCGCGTATGATGCAGCTCGACGATGCGTGCTATGCCGGTGTCAGCCAAATGAAGCAGCCATCGCTTGCGCCGGTTTGTACGGGCCTGTCGAACGGGTTGGGTGCGATGGACCGGTGGCTGAGCCAGGCCGATCAGCAGCTGAGTAGCCTATGGCAGCGCGTGGCCGGAAATACGGGCAATGCGGGCTTGAATCAACTCGTCGGCCAGGTGCGTGACCAGGCGAAGGCTTTGACCAGCCCAAGCCAGGACTTGCTGGCGTTTCGTTATCAAGGGCCAAGCGCCGTGCTCAATGCCCGGCAATCCCCGCTGCAGACGGCGGTGAATTATTTCGCGATTGGTCAGGATTTGCGCAGCCATGCGGGGGCCGAAAAAGCCTTGCCATGGTTGCAGCAAGGTGCGCAGCAACCGCAAGGGTTCGGGGTGATGTCGCAACTGGCGCTCGGTGATTTATACCTCAAAGGCGGCAAAGGCGTGCCGCAAAACCCAGTGCTGGCGCACTATTACCTGACGCAAGCGAGCGGTTCGATCGATGTGCTCAATGCTGCCAAATCACCCCAAGCGCGGCAGATGTTATCGGCCCTGCCGGGTGGGCCGGCGCAAATGCAAACAACGATTGCTGGCATCATCAGCGAAATTCAGCGTGGCAACCCGTAATTCAGGCGGGCAGGTTAAAGCTGTGCCCCGGCTTTGTTGCTGACATTGGTCATCAGCCCGTTGCTGCTGCCGCCAAGCAGCGTGAACCCAGCGACACAGACAATGATGATGAACAGACCGATCGCGGCGTATTCGATTGCGGTCGCACCGCGGGTGTCCTTGGCGATGGTACGGATAAGCTGTTTCATGGGGCCCATAAAAAAAGAATGGTCTGCAACATAGGATTGCAGACCATTCAGCCTTTTTTTGAACAAAACTTCAAGTATTAGTTAGAGGTTGTTCGACACGTTCGTGAAGGTGCCGTTCAGTTTGGTACCCAGTGAGCGCATTGCCGCAATGGCGGCGACGGCGATCAGGGCGGCGATCAGCCCGTACTCGATGGCGGTGGCGCCCGATTCGTTATGCAAGAAAGATTGCATGAAGGTTTTCATCGTGAGACTCCTTAGAGTTGAGTGTGCGGGCAAGTGAAAAGCAGGGTTTGACCACACGGGTTACGCTGGAAATCCAGCTGCAATAAGTAATAGCAAAAAAGCCGATTTTTGGCAAAGCGATTCACGCGGAAATATGCATTTTTATGGTGGTATTTTAGTAAAATAGCCCCATGGTGGCGGCGCCGACACATGCATTGATTACTTTTTTAGTGCATCTGAGGCGCAAAAGGAAATGGTCTGCAACGCAACGCTGCAGACCATCCCCTTTTTTAAATAGAACGCGAGTGTTTCTAGAGGTTGTTCGACACGTTCGTAAAGGTGCCGTTTAGTTTGGTACCCAGGGCACTCATCGCGCCAATGGCGGCAATCGAGATGAGGGCAGCGATCAGGCCATATTCGATGGCGGTCGCACCGGATTGGTTCTGCATGAAGGATTGGATAAAGGTTTTCATTGTAAGACTCCTTACTATAATGTGCGGTGGATGGGCCATGGCCAGATTCACCAACACGGGTTACGCTGGATACCCAGCTGCAATAACCTATAGCAAAAAAGTCGATTTTTGGCAAAGCGATTCAGGGTACAACATGCATTTTTATGGTGGTATTTTAGTAAAATAACAGCGTCATTCCATGACGTTATTTGCCAGACTTTCGCCAGCGATCGACCAGCGCATCGAGCCCTTCGCGCAGCATACGGTGATGGATCGCCAATTGTTCGGCCAAGGCAGGATTGCCCCACGCTTTAGCCGTAAGGTCTTTGCTGAGGAAAGCGGGGCGCTCGTTAAAGACACATAGGCGCATGGTACATTCATAACGCCGTATCGCATGCAGCGCCGCGATCGCGTCGTGATATTCGCCCTCGCGCTCGATGCGCCAGGCGCTATCCTCGGGCTCGGCGCTGGCGAGCGTTTCCTTGCTGCCATAGCGGGTGGTCACCACTGGGGCGCCGTAACGCACGGTGTAGAGCCAGCGCAGATGTAACCCACACCAATGATGATCCGGCGTGATCAACCCGCGTTCAAGGCACAGATCGATCGGCTCGCTGGTTAGGCCGAGGGTTTGCTTGCGGCGCAGCTCAGGTGTTCCGGTATCTGGGCCGTCGATTTTGACGCGTGGCCGACCACGCCGAGAGGAAAAGCCCATGGCTAGTGCTCGTAGCCGGTGGAGCCATCGGTATTGCTCTGGTGGCGCATGCTGCGCCAGCCCTGGCCGTTGGGTAGGCGCCACTCGCAGCCGCGCAGCAAGGCCTCGCGGGCGCGCCTACGGACATAACCCGGGTCGAAGCCGGCATTATCGCAAACGATTTCAAAGTCGCGGGTTTCGCTTAAGAGCCAGTTGCGCGCCGTTTCGCGGGTACGGCGGGCATCGGATTTTTGCGAGCGGGTGACGGCGTCGAGTAAGGCCTGGGTGATCACGGCGCGCCATAGCCCGGGTTCATGATCGGCAAAATGGTCGGTTGATTGTGGGGTGAAGAGGGTGGAGGGGGGAGCGCTTGGGTATGATAAATTGCTACCTTGGGTTGTTTTCATGTTAGTATCTCCATGCCGGTTACGAATGGAATTAATTAAAAATAACAATTAAAAACATATGGATTGTCTTTTATTTTTGTTCGCTGCATGAGGAACAATAACAATCTATGGTTGTATTTAAGTGATATTTTTATCACCAGCAACTTAATTATTATCCATGCCCCCCCTTCCCGGTAGGCTGATCGCGGAGTACACTGAATCTTGACGGCCTTTATGGCCCGTTCACTCCCCCCACTTGATTGATCGCTTGAACGAAGCAGGATGTATGAAACATGTACCCCAAACACTTGCCGCCAAACGGCTGCAGCTTGCTGGCTATCGGGCCAGCATTATTATCGATTTAATGCTGAAGGAAATGCAGGCCGGACTAAAAGAACCCAATGATACGGTGCCGTCGCGATGGAATGCCCTGTTTGGCGAGAAGCAAAGCATGGTCAGTAATCTGCAAAAACTGGTGCAGACATTGGGTGATTTGCCGAACGCGGCGGCTCAAGAAATTAGCCCAGCGCCAGAACTGGGGGAGCAGACGCCGCTCACGGCCCAAGAAGTGAAAATACTGACCGCCTGGTTAGGCACGGTAGCTAATGAATCACATGGGACGGCGGATAGGTAAGCAGCGGCTCGGGTCGATGGGATGGTTTTTGTGCAAATCGCTTGGCTTTTAGGGAAAAGCGTCGCCACAGGACACCGTTGCTGGCCAATGCGGTTTGAAGCGCCTCACGCTCGGCATTTTGGGCGTGAAGGCTACGTGCCATGCTCAGCATTTCCGAGAAAAGCTGCAGCAGCGGCCCGTGGCGAAAGTTACGAAAATCCTCCGCCATAATGACACGGATCACTGCCTCATCGACCATCGCAAGCCAGGATTCGGGCAAGGGGTTGATTTCCCGATGGGCGCGGCGCATGGCCTGCCAGCGGCGGTTAAGCACGGTGGCGCGCAAGCTGGCCTCATCCGGCGAGGTGGATGGTAGCATGATCGGCTCGTAGCGGGCGCGCTCGAGGGCGGCCTCGAGCATGAATTGGCGGATGAGGCTGGTGCCGTCGTTCATGCTTTCGCGCAGCAAGGCTTCGACTTCGGATGCGCGCAGCTGAGTGGCCGCGCCAATGGCGCTGGCGATGTTGACCAGCGCACTCATCAGGTCGAGCACTTTGAAGGTGGGCATGTAGCGCATATCGGGATGGGCAAGCAGGGCGAGCGCCCGGGTGCGCACGGTATGGACTAAACGCTCGCGGTGCGGGCCGCCGATGTTTTTCTGGGCAAGCAGCCCATCAATAATACTGGAGAAATCAAGCGTCGAGACAGTACTGACCATGCATCATGATAGCACTATTTTTTGTTCGCGTCGAGTGCGGCGATCAGACGTCAAAGCCGTATTTATCTTTGAGGTAGTCTTTGATTTCCTGGTTCGGCTGTTCGCCATAGCACGAGGCCACGACCTTGCCAAAATCCTCAAGGTCGATCGTGCCGTCGCCCTCGATCGCTTTCAGGAATGCCGCCTCGCGCGGGGCTTCGACCAGCACAAAATAATAGGCCCACCGACCGGTGGTATCCTTCGCTTTGAGCTTGTGAATCAGGTGCCCTTTTTTGGCAATAATCTGATCCACGAATGAGCGACGTTTGTCGTCCATAGGGCGATGCTGACTCCATCAATTAGAAATTTACTATAATCTTCACCGTCTTCACACTCAAGAGATTCACATAAAATATGGAAAAAGAACCTTTCAAGGGCTTGGGGCGTGTTAAATTCGACGCAGCCAGCCGCGACGATTTTTCATTGTTCATGCACCGGGTGATGGCCACGATCCACCCCGGGGCGGAGTATCAGCATAATTGGCATATTGCCGCGATTGGCGAGTATTTGGCGGCCTGTGCGAGCGGGAAGGTGCGCCGCCTGATCATCAACCTGCCGCCGCGCATGCTGAAATCGACGCTAGTATCCGTTGCTTGGCCGGCCTGGCTGCTTGGGCATGCCCCCACCAAGCGCCTGATGGTGGCGAGTTATGCGCAAAGCTTGAGCATGAAACATTCGAGCGATTGCCGGGTGATTATGCAAGCCCCATGGTATCGCCAGCTGTTTCCTGAAACCATCCTCCGCCATGATCAGAACGAGAAAGAGAAATTCGTGACGACGCGTCATGGGTTTCGGCGTGCCGTTTCGATCGGGGGTGCCGCGATCGGCGAGGGTGGTGATATCCTGATTGTCGATGATCCCATCAACCCGTTGCAGGCCATCCACCGGGTGCAGCGCGAGGCGGCGAATGAATGGTTCGACCATACCTGGACGACGCGGCTGGATGATAAGCAACGCGGGAGTATGGTCGTGGTCATGCAGCGGTTGCACCCGGAGGATCTCTCGGGGTATTTGCTCGCCAAAGGCGGGTGGGAGCATTTATGCTTGCCGGCGATTGCCCCCGCGCGGCAGGTGATTCGCATCGGTGATCGGTGCTACCGGCGTGAAGCGGGCGAGGCGCTGCATGCAGCCCGCGAGCCGCTCGGCGTGCTTGAGCAGTTAAAGCGCGATTTGGGTAGCAGCAATTTTAATGCGCAATATCAGCAAGCGCCATTGCTGCCGCATGGGGGTATCGTGCGCGCGCATTGGCTGAAACGCCTGAGCCGCGCTCAGATCGAGGCGATGCGCGAAGGGCAGGCTATACGCTACGTGCAATCCTGGGATACGGGCGTGAAGGCCGGTGACGCGCATGACCCAAGCGCCTGCGCGACGTTTATGGAATGCGACGGCGTGCATCTGCTGGTCGATATGCTGGTGGTGCGTAAGGAATATCCAGAGCTAAAACGGCTCATGATCGCGCATGCCGAGCGTTTTGAACCCCAGGCGATTCTGATCGAGGACAAAGCGAGCGGGCAATCGCTGCTGCAGGATTTGCGGCGTGAAACCAACCTGCCGGTGATTGCCTGCCTACCGGATGCGGATAAAGTAACCCGGCTGCAACGGGTGACGCCGCTGCTGGAGGCCGGGCGACTGGCCGTGCCAACGCATGCCAGCTGGATGCCGGATTTTGAACGTGAGCTGCTGGAGTTTCCCGATAGCGCGCATGATGACCAGGTCGATGCGCTGAGCCAGTATTTGAATTGGCTGCGCAGTAAAAAAAGCCCGGATGGCGTGCGGGTGCGCCGGGTTTGAGGATATAGAGTCACTTTGAATAATAAACCTTACAGTTTTGTCATTCCCGCGCAGGCGGGAATCTCCTTGCGATAGATAAGGGGATTCCCGCCTGCGCGGGAATGACAAGAACCAGAGAGTTGTACCAAAATTAAACACAAACGTGCATACCAAGACGTCATTAAGGTTAAGAATGCAGGCATGCAATTCACTCAATATTAACGCTTTTGTCATCAAAGCTTCACAAAACATCCGGCGGGTTTGTGGTAATTTGTGAGCATGGACGAGTCTGAATTACAGCCGACTGATCGCACGCACGCTGCCGAGACTGCGCAAACGCGGGCAACGGCGCGCGCTTTGGTGAGTGCCGGGATTTTTGGCGTCATCGGCGGCGCGATCGGCAATTGGCTGGGCAAGCGCGGCAATGATGCGCAAGGCAAAATGGCGCAGCCGATTATGAAATGGGGGATGGGTATTTTCTGGGCGACGCTCGCGGCCTATTCCTCGCTGAAAGCATCGCAGACGGAAGCGAATGCGCGCGCGAAACGTGAAATGCGCGGCGTGCCGATGATTGAAGGCGATACGCATGCGCTCGCACCACCCAACGCGCCGAAAGAAACCGAACTATCTGCGATAGTGGATTCAGAAAAAAAATCGCCGGAACCACCGACAACGGTGAGGGCAGATAGTGCAAATCGCGAGGGTTTGCTTGAAAATTCTGCGGCGGAAGCGATCGTAAAAAAATAATGCATACCCCCCCTTCCCGGTAGGGCAGGGTTGGGGTATAACTCTAAATATAGAATGGATTTCGTGTGAGTGATTCGATCACTCGGTGATTCGTAATTCGTGATGCGATCGAAATCCGATCCGCGATTTTTTACTCCTGACAGTTCTGCTGTGTTTCTAAAGCGCCCCACCAGGCGCTTTTTTTGTTTCACCTTTTAGTTGGAAAGATCTTATGGCACGCATGATTCCATGGTTTCAACGCGCACGCGTGAACGCAAGCGCCCCAAGCGCCGACGTTAAATCCTTCCTCTCGACCACGGCGTACATGATTCCGGCCGGACAACCGGTATGGACGCGCCGCGATATCGCCAAGTTCGCGGATGAAGGCTATCGCCGCAACGTGATTGCTCACCGTTCGGTGGCGATGATTGCGACGGCAGCCGCCTCGGTGCCATGGAAATTGACCGAGCGCAAAGCGCGCAGCAGCCGCGTGCTCGAGATGCATCCGCTATTGACGTTGCTGAGCAACCCGAACCCGCTGCAAGGCGGCACGGAATTATGCGAGGCATTGTTCGCGCATCGCCTGATCGCGGGTAATGCGTATTTGCATGCGATTGGCCCGCGCGACGGGGCACCGCTCGAGCTGCATATTTTGCGTCCCGACCGGGTGGCGATTATTCCCGCCAGCGGTGGTATTCCCAAGGCCTACCGTTACACGATTGATAACCGGGCGGTGGATGTGCCGGTCGACCCGATCAGCGGTCAGTCGCGGATTTTGCATTTCAAAACCTTTCATCCGCTCGATGATTGGTATGGGCTGTCACCCATGGAGGCTGCGGGTTACAGCATCGACCAGCATAATCAGTGCAGTGCCTGGAACCAGGCGCTGTTGCAAAACGGGGCCAGGCCTTCGGGCGCGTTGATGGTGAAAGCGGAACAGGGGCAACCCGGCATGCTGAGTGAAACGCAATATGGGCGGCTGAAATCACAACTTGATGAGCAATTTTCGGGTGCGGTGAATGCCGGGCGGCCCTTGCTGCTTGAGGGTGGCCTTGAATGGAAAGAGATGAGTTTGAATCCGCGCGATATGGATTTCATCAATATCAAACATTCGAGCGCGCGCGATATCGCGCTCGCCTTTGGCGTGCCGCCGCAACTGCTCGGTATCCCCGGCGATAACACGTTCAGCAACCTCAAAGAAGCGCGCATGGCGCTGTGGGAGCAGACGATTTTACCGCTGCTGCATTCGGTGACGGATGCGCTGAATAACTGGCTGGTGCCGATGTTTGATAGTTCGCTGACCTTAAGCCTCGACCAGGATGCGATACCGATTTTTGCCGAGAAACGCGACGCCTATTGGGAGCGCATTTCGAAAGCGGATTTTTTAAGCGCTGATGAGAAACGAAAATTGCTGGGGATTGGGATTGAGAACACGAGCGCTGGTAAGTAGAGACTCTGATGCGACATCATCCAAGTGATCTAGCAGCGCTGAGGCGACACTCCTGGCGGCTGATTCATGAAGCCTCGGGATTTTTGGTGAGCGAACGCTTGGCACAGATGCACGAGATGCTTGCCAAATATAGCCCAAGCCAACCGCGCGTGCCAGCTGGTAACCCGGGTGGCGGGCAATGGACGAGTGGCGGCGGTGGAGGTGTGTCCGTTACAACGCAGATGGATACCAGAACTGAACAGGAGAAATATCCTGATGCAATCGAGCCAGTGTATCCACTCGAAACTCTGATCATTGGAATTTATACGGGCCCGATAATTTCCGCGATTAGGACTGCGTTGAGTATTGGGAGAATTCTTTCTGAAGAAGGGCCGCAAGCAACCCGGTTAACAGATCATGGAGCAATAAGAGTGGGGCAACGTGAAATTTCTCGCGCTGAAATTCAAGAGGCACAAAGAAGTGCATTGGAAAAAGGAAATGTTATCACTAAACTAGGTAAGTATGGAACACCTCAAAATGTATACAAGGGATCTAACGGCGTAACGGTTATTATTGAGTCATCAGGACGGAATGCCGGTAAAGTCATTACCTTGTATCGCCATTAGGATAGGTTGTCATGGACATCTCTCTTGAAGAAATAAAATTAGCGTTGCAGCGTGAAGACATTGAAGGACTTATAGAGTTAGGTGCGCCTGATGATGAATACGATTCTGAGGCTAGCGCCATTTTATCTGGGTTGCGCGTGATCCCCGTTTTAGAATTGAATCAAGAAAACCTTGCTGCAATTATTGCCGTGGTATGGGCTGAATCATTCGGGCGCGTAGAAGAAGAGATCGCCTTACGTATGCCCGCTTTCTTACGTATTGCGAATCAGTTCATTGATTAAAATGTAGCTGACATGCGCAGCATAGGTCTCATTCATCAAGGCCTATATCATTTTTAAGTAATCAATAGGATCATGTATGGAAAATAAAGCGAACCACCGGGCGCGGGGGCAGTTGCCTTGCGCCTTTGAAATGAAAATGCTGGCGGCTGACGGAACGTTTGAAGGCTATGCCAGCGTGTTTAATAATATCGACAGCCAGCGCGACCGGGTACACCCTGGTGCGTTCAAAGCGACGATCCGTAACCGTGAGGTGCCGATTCAGCTGCTATGGCAACACCAATGGGAAAGCCCGATTGGGGTGATTACCTCGGTGTTCGAGGATGCGCGGGGTTTGTACATCAAGGGCAAGCTATTGCTTGAAGTGGCGCAGGCGCGTGAAGCCTATGCGCTGCTGAAAGCGGGTGTAGTGCGCGGGCTTAGCATTGGCTATAGCGTCGCCCGCTCGCGGCGTAACCCCGATAGCGGTGTGCGCGAGCTGCTGGATTTGAACCTATGGGAAGTGAGTCTGGTGACAATGCCCGCGAACGAAGCAGCACAGGTGACCGTGGTGAAATCAAAGAACCAGGATGGTTTTGCGGCGATGGCAAAAGCGATTGAACGTGCGGGCAGGGCGCTGCTTTACGCGATCGGCTCGCCGGGTTTTTCAGCCTCAAGGCGCCCGGAATGAGCCGTACCGGCACCCTGGATTTGGGGTGCCGCAATGCTGTAATGCGGTTCGCCTGCTTCGTTGACGATGGCGTCAAGCGCGGTTTCCTTGAGGTAGAAGACGTTGCTGGCCATGGCGCTATGACGGCGCGCTTCGTGCAGATGTTCTTCGCTGATGCGGATGACGTTTTCGAACAAATGCACCAACTCGCGGGTTGAAAAACGCTCGACGCGTGCATCAAGGCAAAGCTGCAAGCAGCCCGCCGAAATGCTTGCTACCCAGCTGGGGTCGGCATCCGTTAAGGCAAGGCCATGCATGTTGTGATAGGCGCGGGCGAGCAACGTGTCGATACGGGCTTTAAGTTCGGGATTGGCGGCAACGGCCGCGCGTGACACCCGACTGAAGGCTAACGAGTATGGTTGCATAGAGATGGCCTACCGTGCGTGAACTCTTTTACAAGAATTTTTGTTTTTGCCGTGAACACGCAGCGAACGCCGCCTATTCACACCAATCTATGCTGATTTCTTGCCGTTTCGCAACTGATTTCAGCAACTCAACGGCGATCACTTCTTGCAGCATTGCTATGGGAAGTGCGATCGCTGTCTTAATAAATTGTTAACATATGTAAATTTTTCCCACAAGCGAAAATTTCCTAAAATTTTATCCAATTCATTCGATGTTTTTTACCAACCGCCAGCGCTGAGATTCTTCTCATGCGCTGGCATTTTTTTAACCATAAGAAGGATTATCAGCGTATGTCTATCCAAGAAGTTACGGAAGGTATGTATGCTCTGGGCAATGCCTGGGAGCAGTTCAAACACGTCAACGAAAATCGCTTGAGCGAAATTGAGCGCAAAGGCCATGCCGACCCGCTGCACGATGCACATTTGAAAAAAATCAACGATGCGCTCGACCATTACAAGAGCCGTCTTGATCGTATTGAAACGGTGCAGGCGCGCCCGGGGCGTGATGTTTCGACCCTTGGCTATAGCGGCCATGACCAGGCGGAATATAAAGCGGCATTCAACAGCTATTTGCGTAAAGGCACGGATTCGGGCCTCGAGCAGATTCAGTCGAAAGCGCTTTCGGTGGGGATCGACGCCAATGGTGGCTTTTTAGTGCCCAACCAGCTGGCTGATCTCATCGTCGAGATTGTCAATGAGTCGTCACCGATGCGGGCACTCGCCAGCATTGAAACCATCTCGTCGGATTCACTCGATTTGATCGAAGACACCACCGATGCCGACGCAGCATGGGGCGACGAAACCACGGTGCGCAGTGCGGAAACTACGTCGCCGACCATTGGCCGCAATACGGTCGATACGTTCGAGATGTTTGCCCAACCGCAAGCCACCCAAAAGCTGATTGATGACGGCTCGATCGATATCGAGCAGTGGATCGCCCGCAAGGTGGCCGATAAAATGGCACGCCTTGAGGCAACCGCGTTTATCAACGGCAACGGTACTACCCAGCCCAAAGGCTTGCTGACCTATGCCGCGGGCAATAGCTTTGGCCAGATCCAGCAAATCAACTCCGGCACCTCGGCGGTGGTGACAGCGGATAGCCTGGTGCAGCTCTATTTCGCGCTGAAGGACGATTATGCGCGCCGTGCCACGTTCCTGATGCATCGCACCACGGTGCAGGCGGTGCGTTTGCTGAAAGAAGCGACCACCAACCAGTATCTCTGGCAGCCGGGCCTTTCGGCCGGTACGCCCGATACGTTGCTCGGTGCACCGGTGGCATTGGCGGCGGATATGCCAACCCCAGCAGCCAGTTCGCTGTCGATTGCGGTGGGTGATTTCAAACGTGCCTATCTCATCGTCGATCGCATCGGCATCCGCACGCTGCGTGATCCATTCACGGCAAAACCATTCGTGAAGTTCTACACCACCAAACGCGTCGGCGGTAAAGTCGTCAACACCGATGCGGTGAAGCTGCTCAAGCTGCTTTAGCGGTTCGTGATTCATGCGCCCACGGCTGTTTGTGCCTCAACCACCAGCGCGTGAAACGGCAGCATGGAGGGGCGGGTATGGGAAAAACCCATACCCGCCTTGAGGGGCCATTTGCCACATGTATTCAAAATAGACCGTTTTTAGGGCAAAATCTGGCGTTTTTATTGACATTTGCCCCCTAAGATGGCTAAAATACTGAATATTTTGGGGGTCGCGTGAGCGAATTCAGCCGTTCGGAAAAAATCCTGGCCGAAAAAACCGTCTGCGTGCTGCTTGTGCGCGGCGAGGATGCGGATGGTGTCCCGATTTTTGCCTATGTGGGTGTGCGCGCCGATAAATTGCAGGAATTCATGCAGGCGCAAAATAGCGGTATGTTTTACCCCGAAGAGCATGGGGTGATTATTGAATCCGGTACCGGTGAACCCAGTGCCGAGGTTCGCACTAAAATGGAGCGCGATTACGGCTTCAACCATGACGGTATGCTCGACATCCCCGATGCCGGTAACGCCAATCGCATTGCGGCGGAGTTAAGCAAACAGGCCAATAAAAAGACGGATAGCTAGGCACGGTTCTTATATTCTCTCCCACTTGTCTTTTTGGGCTTTTTGGCTGCAAATTTCAGGCTGATTTTTGAAATAGAATGGCTATTCCTTCAAATCATCCTGAAATTTTCGCGCAAAAATCCCTCAAAATCCAAGCGCAACAGAATATAAGAACCGTGCCTAGCTTTTTAGCCTCGCTGCATTCTTTGTAATCTTTGCCTTCTTGGCATGACCACCTGAAGTATTGGGTCGTAACTTATTTGCGTTTAATTTTTGTACAACTCTCTGGTTCTTGTCATTCCCGCGTAGGCGGGAATCCCCTTATCTATCGCAAGGAGATTCCCGCCTACGCGGGAATGACAAGACTGCAAGGTTATTATTCCAATCGGTTCTATGTTCCATCTCTACCGACCCATCGCTTGGGCGTGGGGCGAAGCGCGTCGTGATTCCTTCCAGAGCAAGAGGTTTACGGCTTATGAGCAAGCCCTCTTGATACGCCTTCAACTGGCGACTTTTATTTCTCATTCACCTTTTATCAGCGGAGTCCCCATGCGTGATGACCGATCCTCGTCGCTGCGTCTTGTTACGGCGCCCCTCAACGAACCCATAACCTTCGCGCAGGCCAAAAATTTTTTGCGCATTGAGCATAATGCCGATGATGAACCCATCACCCGCGCGATCACGGCCGCACGCCAAGCGGCCGAGCAGTATCTCAGGCTCGCGCTGCTGACGCAGACCTGGGATTATACGCTTGCCAACCCGTGCAGCGGCTGGATTAACTTACCCGTTGGCCCGGCACAAAGCGTGGTGAGTTTAGTGCTGACAGCGCCCGATGGTAGCACAAGCAATGTGAGCACAGAGCATTACCGCCTGAGTGTCGATGGTGGTTCGCTTCAGCTTACCCCGGGGGTTGCGGCAGAAAAAATGGCAGTTCGCTATGTTGCGGGCATCGCGACGACGGTGAGCGAAGTCCCCGCCATGATTGTTCAGGGCATGCTGCATCATCTCGCGGTGTTGATGGAAAACCGCGATGGTGAAGTTGCCTTACCGATGCAAGCGATTGCGTGTTACCAGCCCTATCGCCGGATTGCGCTATGAGTATCATTTCTCAATTACGCGAACGGGTGCGCATCGAGCAGCCGGTAGTGGTTGCCGATGGATTTGGCGGCCAGACGACCAGCTGGAGTACGCTGGAAACGGTGTTCGCACAGGTCGATCCACTCAATCTCGGTCAAGGTGAACGCAGCATTGCCGAGCAGCGCACCGCGACAGCGGGCTACCGCGTGCGTATCCGTATGCGTAGCGATCTCAATGCATCGATGCGCCTAGTTTGGAAAACCCATGTGCTGACCATTCACTCGCTGCACGAGCAAGGCGAAACCCTAAGCATTTTAACCTACGAGGAACAGCTATGACCCAGATGGCGTTGATGGAAGTGAGCCGCGCCTTATTCACCAAGCTCAGCGGTGATGGTGTGCTGATGGCGATGGTGAGCGGTATTTACGATGTGGTGCCGCAAAAAACCGCGTTGCCGTATGTGGTGATCGGCGATGGCCAGAGCCGTGTGCTCGAGGCGCATGATCTCAACCTCACGGAAATGCTGTTGCAGTTCGATGTGTGGACCGAGGCCAATGGGCGTAAAACGGCATTGATGATTATGAATCGTCTGTTCGCGTTGCTGCACCTGGGAACCCTTGCGATTCCAGGGTTTTCAACGGTGCTGTTACGCTGCGAGCAAGCCGATACCGCGATCGAAGAACGGGCAACGCGCGTGCATGGCACACTGACCGTGCGCGTGATTGCGGCGGAGGTGTAGCATGGGAGTGATTACATCCGACGGCCTCGCATTACGCATTGGTGATGGTGCGCCAAGCGAGGTATTCCAGCCGCTCAAGGGCGTGGTGATTACGCGCCTCGATATGAGTCAGCGGCCGCACATTATGAGTGCCATCAGCACCGATGGCTGGCAGGCACAACTGCCACCGACCACGCGTCAGCTGGTGATTGAGTGCGAAGCTTATGCTAATGATGAACCAGCAGCGCTGCGATTACGCCATGCGGCGTTGCTCGGCATTCGTGTGAATATTGAACTAGCGACGGCAAGCAACGAGCATTTTGCTGCGCAGGTCTATGTGTTGCGCTATCAGGAAAATACGGTGCCGGGCGAGATTAAGAAAATCATCTGCCGTTTGGAATCCAGCGGTGCGGCATCACTGATTTAAGTAGGCATTCTGCCAGGCGATTAGTTGTGTGCGAATGCGCGTAAGGCTTTTATTGTCGCAGGTCACCCGGCGGTAAAGCAGCTGATAGCTGGCTTTGGCAGCCTGGGCGATTTCTCGCAGTTTGCGCTCGGCATCTGTTGGGTTTACGGCAAAACCGGTGCGCTCGGCATAGATCATCAAGGCACGAAAATTATCACGATAGATGCTCTCATCAATCAGGCCACAGCGCGAGAGCACATAGCTGGTGGCCATGACTTGTTCGATCTGCTGACGGATGCTTGCATCGCTGAGCTGTTGCGTATGCGCCGAATCCTGCGGGGTGAAAAGTTCGAGCACCAGTTCGGCCTGACCCGGCGTAATGCCACGCGGATCAGTGCTTGAGGCGCGCGAGGCGGCGGCTGATGGTGTTGTGGCCTGGGGTTTGATGGGTGACGATGGTTGCGCAATACCGCTTGGGGACGTGGGTTTGATAAAAAACGCAAAGGCAAGCAGCGCGGCGATTGCCACTGCCTCGAGTAATAGAATAATGGTGCTACGGCTGAACTGCTGCAGGCGCTGACGCATCGCGAGCCGTTTTTTGTATGCAGTCAATATCCAGGTTTTCACTCTGACCGACCTCGGTTGCATGCAAGCGATCGGTCGTGAAGCAGCGATAGCTGACGGCGAGTTTTTTGAAACAGCTGGTGAGTGGGTCGAGCTTCAGCACCTCGTTATTGGCGAGGATCGTGCAGCGCGGTTTGCCATCGCACAGGCCTTGCAGGGTGGGCAGCACATTATTGCTGCTGACTAAGGCGAGCGCGGGTTGGGCGATGATATTCCCTTGTGCATCGCGCGCCGGGGCGGTGCGTTCGCGCTGGGCCATGGTTTCAGCGATGGAGGGGTTACAATTCAGCCCCCAACTGGCACTGACGATTTGCACGGCATGGCCCGATGCGGCGGCTGCCGTATCGGCTTGATTCGGGGTGGGTGCCATGGCTTGCGACAGCCCGAGCACAATGAGGGTGATGAGGGCTAGCGCGATGGCGTGGAACTTGAAATTTTTGATCATGTGGCTTTCTTAGCCGAGCTAGGCTGTCAGCGTCAATGACTGTGTGCCGTTAGTGCGTGGGCGTGTGCTATCGGGTAAGCCGTTGCCGGTGGGGGTGGCGACATCCGTAGCGGCGAGGAGTATTTTGTTTTTGGTTAAATCGTTGGCGGTGCCCTCTGGAATCTTTGCATTGTTGTTTAATTGTGCAATTAGAGAGTTTTTGCCCATATCGCGCGCCCATTCTTCGCCTTGGCTCCAGCCAGTGACGAGATCTGCTGCGTTGGCTAAATTACCACCTGCGGCGCGCATGCGGTCATAGACCCGGGTCGTCATATCGTTGATGTTATTTTTTAAGGTGAGGTTTTTTGCGCCGGTGTTGGCGGTGCTGAAGCGATCGCCAATATCACCCAAATCACCCAACGCGCCGCCTTTGCCACCCACGATTTGAATGAATGCGAATAGGAGTTGAACAAATGTCGGGGCATTTGCACCTAGGTTATCAAGCCCAACCAGTTGTAGGTTGTTCTGGCGCTTAAGTTCCTCGAGGCAGATTTTTTCGAAGGTGACTTTTTCCGCATCCGTGAAATAGATACTGGGCCTATTCCAGTCTTTGGGATTAGCCAAGCCCTCATAAATTTTTTCAAGGCTGTAAAGCTCCGCTGCGGCGTTGAGGCTCGATGCATCCGTCGCTTTCACATCCGCCGTTTGTAGGCCGGTGCGTTCTGCTGGATTATTGTTGGTGCTATCACCCATACGGCACTACCTTCCTCCTAAACCAAAAAAGGCTTTAGGAGCAGCAGGAGTATTCAGCGCGCCGCTTGGTGCGGCAGATGGATTACCTTGGCCTTGGGCAGCGGCAGCTTTTTGACGCTCGAATTCCGCAGCGGCGGCAGCAAGTCCGGGATCGGCATTAGGGTCTACCGCAGCGGCACCTGGTTTTAATGCATCGCGCGCGCGGGTCAAAAAGCGCGAGTCAAAGGCGAGTTTGAAATCTGCCTCGGTGATGACGGTGGCTTTGCCGTTCGCATCTTTAGTGTTGGCCTTGGCTTGAATAGCGAGCAGCGTTTGCGCCAACCCGCCCGAGATATTGATGTAGTTGCCCTTGTCATCGGTACGTAACAAGTCTTTGAGTACGAGATTCGCCTCGGGCCTGAAGCCAGTGAAATAACTGGCGATCCACTGCGCGGCCTGATTGAGCTGTTCTTGCGGTAATGCGTCGTAGGGTTTGGTTAAAGCCAAGCGTCCTGCGGATGACCCATCCGGCTTGCCAGCGAGATACTCAACGATGGAGTTATGGGTGGTGATGACGTGGTTGATGGTGGTCGTCGGTGTGCCGTCTTCATCGAATTCGGGGATGCCGTCCTTGGCATACGCGGCGGCGGAGTCGGCAATTATTTTTTGGATGCCGGTGCCGACTTCTTCTTTGAGGCCAAGGGTTGTCGCAGCAGTTTTATAGTTGCCTGCTGCCTTGATTTTCTCGGGTAGCTTTTCTTCGGTGATTTTTGCGTTGGGGTCGAGCAGGCCAAATATGCCTTTGAAGAAATCGAGGATTGGCTGGAATAGGCTCTTGATCCACTCCCATATCTCGGTGAGGTAGCCCTTGCCCGTTTTGGGGTTGACGCCGAAAATATCGCCAAAGCTGCTGACCGCGTCTTCGGCATCGGCAAGCCCGCCAGTGGCAGAAGATACCACGCCATTGGCGTATTTAACAACGGCTTGCTTGCCGTGATCCAAAACTTTGCCGACGGCAGCCTGCTGGCGCTGTTGGCCTGTTTGTTCGGATGTTGCCGTTATATCGCCCATAGTTTTCCTCACACTCACTATAGCAAATGCGGCCGCCAGCAAGTGTGAAGGTTTTGTGACAATTGGTGTATTATAAGGTCGAAACCTTCATCGAACTGTCACACACGAAATGGGGCGAATGGGGTATAGTTCAGAGTGAAGGATTGTAATTACCCATGAGCGACCACGAGAAAAGCATTAGCAAGGAAGATGGCAAAGAGCTGGCGATGAGCGGCCTGACCAATGCCGTGGAAGCGCTCGAGCATCATGAGTACAAGGACGGTAAGGATACCGAGAATTTTCTTGGCTTTCAGATCGATTCGGGCATCGCCACCATGGCGCAGATGGCCTATCAGACGCTTATCGGCGGTGTTACCAGTATTGTAACCCCGAAAGTCTATGGCACCATCCAACAATGGGGCAAAGGCCATCTGGATAGCAAAACACTGAACCATCTTTCGGGCAGTGCTGCGTTTGCCGCGAATACCATGATCTACACCCTGCCTTCACTTACCGAAGCCTATGGCATGTGGAGCGCCCAGCGCGAGGCGACGCAGGATAAGGTACGGCAGCTTTCGAATGTGCTCGATAAATATAACACGCGCGGCAAATCGCGGATGGCGGCCTATAACGGCATTGGCATTCAGCAAAACGAGATGATTGCGCATGACCGTTGGCGCAATGCTAAAATCAACCATACCAAGCTGAGGAACTTGATCATTCCAGCAGTGATGAAAGCTGCACCCAACATCTGGATCCATGAGCGCGATACATTTGAAGCTGCGCGTACGGGTCAGCGTTTGAAAGATGTGCAGGAGCACAGCCTATTCAGCAAAGTAGCCAAAGAGCATGGCGATACGGTGGCCGAAGAAGCGGCACGTGGCGGCAAAAAAACGATCGATGCCGATGATATCACCGCCGAGCATGTGAAAGACTTGCAGGAAAACGCGCGGGTAAAAAACGCGATTAAAAAAACCAAAGATGAAATTATCAGCAAAAATAGTATAACCGATGGCCTAAGCTTGGGTGGGCTTGGTGGAAAAGTAGGTGCGATAGGAGTATTGACAGCGTTTGCTAAACACTGGGTGAAATCCGGTGATCGCAAGTTGGAACGTATGTTCACTTGCGATTACAGCGCGCTTGATATGGTTATCAACCTGCAAAAGCAGCTCGGCACCGACCCGATGCCGCATAGTTTCGAGCTGCCCCACCATGCAGGATCGCTGTCGCTTGAAGCATATATTGCCGAAATCATAAAGCAGCACCAGCGCGACATGGCGAACATGAACCCGAATTACACGCAGATTCGTGAGGCGCTGAAAGAAAACGTGCAGGATGCGGCGACGGCACTGGCCGAGGCGATCCGTAAAGGGGATATGAGCGCGTTGACGCTGGTGGAGTATATCGGCGGCGGAAAAATTATTCGCAACCAAGGCCGGGTGATTGCCTCGCGCGAGGAAGTGGTGGCGATGATCGAGCATGATGCGGGCAAGCATGTCGAGAAAGCGGATATTGACCCGAAAGATTTCTGGAATAACGCGTCGTATAATAAGGAAGAGGCGAAAGAAGCATTCGCCGCCCTGCATGGCGAGGAGCGCCAGATCGCGATTTCCTGGACGCCGCATGCGCTGCGTAAGGAATTTGGTGTCAGCGATAAAGAAAGCAAAGAAGTCGACGCCGCGACCGCCAAAGAGATGGAAACGCATATCGCGGAAGCGATTTTGGCCATCAGCAAAATGGAGCCAAAAACACTGAAAAGCCTTGGCTTAGCCAGCACCGAAATCACCCAGCTTCAAGAAGCGGGCGAGCGCGTGGAGCGCGACGGGGTTGATGCGGTGCATGATCTGCGCTCGAGCGCGGCGCACCCGAACGGCATTGAGCGGGTATTGCTCGGCGTGGTGGTGGGCAGCGAAATTCGTGGCGATAAAGAGCATTTTGGTACCGTGCTGAAGCGTGGCCGTGATGCACTCAAAGCGGTTGAAAAAGCTAAACGTGAGAGCAGCAACGATAACGACGATGATACCATTAGCGATACGCCGGTGAAGCGTGGTAAAGCAGCACAGATAGCAGCTCAAAAAGCCAGGGATTCCGCCATGAATGATAATGATGTCGCGAATGATAACGACGACGATAGTTATGCCGAGCGGGAAACCAGCCGCCGTAACGGCACCGATGGGCAAGAAACCTACCGCGATTAAGCCCTATCCATCCCCCCCGATTGTCATAAAAGCTTCACACAGGCTCGTGAGTGAGTTTGCTATACTGACGTCATGGATAAAGACTTTACACCGCAGGCATTTGATCGGCCTCAAGCGTTTTCGGCGACGCAGACTGGTCGTAATTTGTCGGCAAAGTTGCGTCCTGTTACGCACCAAGCCACTACGCAAGATCGCGTGATTAAAGGTCTCGACAAAGCCAACGAAGGCTTGATGTCGGTCTGGTCGATTGGTTGGTTCACGATACCGGGTATGGGGCCAATTCCGCTGCCGGTTTTTGGTATTGTTGGTTGGTTGGCGGGCAAGCTGAAAGCCAAAACCGTTGAGGCCGGCGCAAAAATGCTGACCGAGGCGCCGACCAAGACCATCAGTAAATTAAGCTTGCGGCAATTTTTTCAAGCGCCGGGGCATGTGTTACGCGGCGCGTCGCACATTGCGGCGGAAGCAAAAGGGGCAAAAATCGAAGGTGCCGCGAAGTCGCTTGATGCGGCGGCGACCCGTATGAATGATCGCCTCAGGCCGGCAGAACAGGCAGCGGGTAAGTTTTTTGGCAGTGTTGGTCGCGGCCTTGGCGGCGCTGCGGATACGGTTGGCAATAGCGGACTTGGAAAACTAATCAATCGTGGCCTTGCGCCATTTTTCAACTGGCGGCACGAGGCGCATAGCACCAAAGTGGTGACGCGCCTGAGTGAAGCGAAAGCCGCATTCAGCCAAACTTCGGTCGGATTTTGGGGCAAAGTATTTCGTAAAAAGCCTGAGCCGATGCGCATGCCAAGCGAGCTGAGTGGTGCGCTGAGCCAGGTGCAGGCAGCGCATTCGCTCAAAGGTCAGGCGCGGGTGGATGCGTTGGCCAAGGCCGTGAGCACGATTGAAGCGGTTTCGGAAAAAGCAAGCAAGATGGGGAAAGCGGATCTCGTCAGCCATGCGGAAGGTGTGCTGCATACGGTGGGTAAGGCTGCAAAATCGGCCCGTAATGCGCATTATGCGAAAGAGGCGGTGACGGGGGGCTTCGCCAGTGCCTTCAAAAGCCTGGGGCCACGATTGGGCAACGCAAAACTGCTGACGGTAGCGGTTGGGGGAGCGGCGATCGCGGGCACGGCCTCGGCCTTCTTAACCAGCCGCAAGGAAACCGGTGAGGCCAAACAGCTGCTCGGCGATATGAAGGCGCAACTTGGCGCCGACCACCCGGTGGTGCTGGCCGCCAGTAAAAAAGCATCGTCGCGTAGCTTCTTCAGTAAAATTGGCGCGGCCATGACGAGCGCTTCCGGGTTTTTGATGGTGGGGCAAGCCGCGCCGGTGGGCATGAATATGGCCGCTTCTGCCGGGCCGATCGCGGCTCAGATGGGCCTAGCGATGACCGGTAGCATGATCGTGCCGGATAATGCGGTGCTCAATGGCTATGCCACCTTGCAAAAAATGGAATCGGGCGAACTGGCGGCTGACCCTGCCGCCAAGGTGGATGCGATTCGTAATATCATTGCGGCAATGCCGGCGATGGCGGCGCAAGGTGGCTATCTGAACCACCTCGCGTTACCCTGCGCCTCGCTGATTGCCGAGCGTTACCCCACGGTTGCTGCCAGCGCCAAGCTACTCAATGATAATGCGGCGTTTACGGCGATCGTTAGCGAAGCATCCGCGAAATATGAGGCAAACAAAGCCGCTGCCGCCAGCCTGACAAAGGCCAAGACTGCAGCGAATGCCGGGCCAGCGACTTCGGTTGCGAGTAACCATCCTGCTCCATCAGTGGCAAACGTTGCTACGGCGACGCCGCACCCGACGATCGCGAAAATCGAACCATCCAGCATGCATCAGGCTGCAGCCCCTATGAGCAGTATTGCCGCCAATGGCATGGCCTATGAGGGTAAAATGGCTAACACCAGCCTCGAGCGGGCCTAGCGCCTGGTAAGCGGCACGGCTGGGCTTCGCTGATATTGTCACAAAAGCTTCATCAAACTTTCCCGCCGATATGCTAAAATTCTAGCATGGCAAGTTCTAATATCACATGGGGTGGGCTACCGGTTCGTACGAGCTCGGTCAGCAAAGCATTCTGGACGGTGAGCGGTTATGCCGTTGCGGCGCTGGGCGTGCTCGCGATTATTCCGTCGATAGCCCTTGGGCCAATT
This sequence comes from uncultured Azospirillum sp., assembly GCA_964652475.1. Lineage (GTDB taxonomy): Bacteria > Pseudomonadota > Alphaproteobacteria > Rickettsiales > UBA3002 > QFOX01. The sequence continues at coordinate 11,903 of CAZZCK010000012.1, read as the reverse complement.
GGGAGCTTCCTAAAAACTCCGCTTACGATTGCGTCGCATGGGATCGACCGCATGAAGAACGGTGCGGAAGCCAAAGAAGAATTAGAATACCGCGCGAAATATTATAGCCCACAAATTTTTAAAACTCTGGGTGTGCAGGCACGTGAAGGGCGTCAGGCGACGATTGCCGAGTTTAAGGCTGCGGCGAGCATGAACCCAGAACTGGCGAAGCTGTATAGCGCGCCAGTGAAAAAGAAAGACAAAGAAAACCGTAACTCGGCAATGACCAATGCCGGTTTCTATGCCGCAAGCTATGTTACGCTTGGCGCTTCCGATGTGGTGGCGGGTGCGAGTAAACTTTCAAGCGCTGTATCGGGAACGATTCAGGCTGCGAAAACTATTTTACCCTCACTTGCTGGAGGCATGGCGGGTGGTGCGCTCGCTAATGCCATCAGCGGTGATGTGGTCGACCCACAGGAATACCTCGAAGCGATTCATAAAACCGGTGCTGAGGCAAGCGCACGTGGCATGAATCTGCGTGAGGTGATTACGCCGCAGATGATTTTCCTCCTGCGCGTGTCGCAAGATCCGCAATTCGCCGATTCACTGAAAAAGAATTATAAAAAACCCTTCCATAAAATGAACGAGGCCGAGCAAACGCAAGTGATGCAGGCCTACCCAGCATTGGCCAATGCAGCAACCAGTGAGGCCTATGCGCTAGCCAATAACATGTTGCAGGTGCAAGAACTGGGTGCGAGCAAGCCGAACCTGAATGGTCGTGCGAACCAATATGCGGTTGGCTCGGGCAATAGCTCGTTCGCCGATCGCTTGAGATCGCAACGCGCGGCGGCGGCATCGGTCGCACCGACGGCACCGGCGATATAAGATTTTCCAGGGACTAGTAAGGCCAACAACCGCCCGCCATCGCGAGGCGGTTTTTTTATGCATGTAACAAAGGAATTCATCATGGGATTTGTTGAAATACAATTTCCGGCGGACATCAGTTATGGGTCATCCGGCGGGCCAGAATACGCAACCGATGTGGTGGCAAGCGCCAGTGGCTATGAGCAGCGTAACGCAAACTGGGAGCAGGCGCGGGCGCGTTACAACGTGGCCCATGGGGTAAAAACCAAAGCTCAACTGGATGCGCTGATTGCATTTTTTCGTGCCCGTAAAGGTCGTGCCATTGGTTTTAGGTTTAAGGACTGGACGGATTTTCAAGCAACGGAAACACTGGGTACGGGCGATGGGACGACGACGCAATTTCAGCTCATCAAACGTTATGTGAGTGGCGCAGGCAGTGAAACACGGACAATCAAAAAGCCCGTCGCAGGATCGGTGATGGTGTATAAGAATGCGGTGCTGCAAACGACGGGTGTCAGCGTTGATACTACCAGCGGTCTGGTGACATTTACGGTGCCGCCCACCGCTGGCCAGTTGATTTCCGCAAGCTTTCAGTTTGATGTGCCAGTGCGTTTCGATACCGACCGCCTATCCGCGACGCTTGATGCCTATGGCGTACATTCCTGGCTTGATATTGCCTTGATCGAAGTACGGAGTTAGCGATGCAGAACCTTAGCCCTGAACTCACTGCACATCTTGCCCAGGAAGTAACGACCTTGGCCACTTGCTGGAGTATTATCCGCAAGGATGGCATGGCACTTTATTTCACCGATCATGATCGTGATTTGACGATTGGTGGCCATGTCTATCGTGCGGCGGATGGCATGACACCGAGTGCAGTGTCGTCGCAAAGTGGCCTTGCGGTTGATAACCTCGAGTTTGAAGGCATGTTAAGTGCCGCTGCGATCACGGAAGCGGATATTCTCGATGGGCGCTACGACCATGCCGAGGTCCGTGTATTTATGGTCAATCATCAGGATCTCACGATGGGCACATTGCCGCTTAAGCGCGGCTGGCTTGGTGAAGTGACCTTGCAAGGCGGCCAGTTTTTAGCCGAGATACGTGGTCTGACTTCGCGCCTGCAGCAGACGATTGGCGACGTCTATACGAGCAGTTGCCGAGCAGCACTGGGGGATACACGCTGTGGCATTGACCTCGTGCAATATACGGTGAATGGAACGGTGACATCAAGCGAAGGAAGGATTGCGTTTACCGACAGTAGCAATGCGCAGCCGAATGGTGTTTTTGCCAGCGGTGTGGTGCGTTTTACGAGCGGTGCGAATGCAGGCCTTAGTATGGAGATACGCGAGTTCAGCGCCAAGCGATTCAGCTTGTTTTTACCGATGCCCAACCCCATTGCGGTGGGCGATCATTTTACGGCCAGTGCCGGGTGCGACAAGCAGTTTGATACCTGTGCGCAGCGCTTTAATAACGCGATTAATTTTCGTGGCGAACCGCACGTGCCAGGGACCGACAAGTTGCTTGAAACTTCAGCCACACGCAGCACATAAGACTTGCAACCCCCGCGCGACTCCCTCATGATAGTGCACATGTGGCTATGGCATATCATGCAGGGCTTATCGGCGGGGCTAAGGGTTCACGAAAGCCCACTCTACCGCTACCCCTATCGCTCGGCCGAGGAAGCATTCCGCGGTGATGCCAAGCGCATTGCTCGCGATATTGAAACGGCACAGGAGCATGGCCATGAATGATCGTCACTCGCGCCGCCCCCAGGCAAAACGTGCGCCTGAGGGATTGCCTACCCCGGAAATACTCGAGGCGTACGATACCGTGTTGGCCGGTTCCGCCACGCGCATCATCGAGATGTTTGAGCGCGAGCAGGCGCATCGTCACCAATGGGAGCATCGCGCATTGCGGGTGCATCAAGTATCGACGCTGCTCGGTCAGGCGCTCGGTTTTCTGATTGCGGTTGCCATCTTCGCCTCGGCGACCGTGATTGGTATGAGCGGTAACCCAACGGCAGCAGCAGCGATCTGGGTGTTTGGCATGGCGATTGTGACGATGGCTGCTGTGGTGTGGTGGTATGCGAAAAGTTTAGGTCAGCGGCCCTTGTTCGCCAGGCCCGCCATGCGGACAAATTTTCGTCCTGAAAAGAACGCCACCGGCGAATAATTTTTCTTGAAATGTTGGAGTGTTTATGACGACAGCACATGACGTCAGCCTTGCTGCGCGCCAATTTTTAGGCATACGTTTTATGCATCAAGGGCGCAGTTTGGCTGGGCTGGATTGCCTTGGGTTGCTGATTGTAACGGCCAATCGCTGCGACCTGCATTTTGATGGAAAGAAAGCAGACGCTCTGGATATTCCCCATTACGGCAACCGCCCTGACGCCGTGCTATTAAAGGAAAAGCTGGATAAGCATTTGCAGCCTATAACCCTCGAGGCGGTTCGTGAGGGCGATATTGTACTGCTCACCATTGAAGGATTAGCGCAGCATTTAGCCCTCATCACCGATTACCCGATTGCGGGTGAACGGGGTATGATTCATGCTTATGCACCGGCACGTAAAGTGATTGAACATCGCTACGATACATTATGGTGGGGACGCAGTTGCGCCGCCTACCGCTTGCCGCAGCTCGCTAACAGTGCCTAGAAACTGATGCTGCCGCTGATGCCAAAAAACATCTGCGACCCGGACATGCGCGCGGCTGAAAAGCCAAAGCCATCCCCGCCATCGCTGCGATAAAGTGGCATCAGTTCGATATGGTGACCATGACGGTCGTAGTAACCATTACCATAGGGTTGGTAATGCGTCGCTCGGCTACTTGCCGCAATCGCGCGCGATGCGATTGGACGATCTGCATCGGCATAGCTGCGTGACGAACGATCGCATGCGGTGAGCAGGACACAGGTGATCAGGGCTACGCTTGTCATCAGGCTGAGTTGCCACAATGGCAGAAATGACACGGATGCGCGCTGCAGTGATGACCTATGGCCCATTAGAACATCGTAGCATTTATTTCTTAACTATTCGTTAACGTTTGTGCGTTATAGTCAAAAGTTTTTGCCGCACTGCAACAACTATAGGATCCACGCATATGGCTTCGATTGTATTATCCTCCGTCGGTAGTCTTGCCGGTGCCGCAACCGGCTTGCCGTTTGCCGATAAACTCGGCGGTATTGTCGGCGCTGGTATCGGCAATCGCATCAGCGGCACCAGCAAGCACCGCTTTGAAGGGGCACGACTTGAGACCCTGGCGGTGCAAACTTCGACCTATGGCCGCATGATTCCAATCGTGTTTGGCACGGTGCGTATTGCGGGTAACGTGATTTGGTCGCGCCCGATTCGCGAAATTGCCTCGACCACCACCACGCGCACCGGCGGTAAGGGTGGGGCAGGGGCGCGCAAAACCAGTAGCTCGAGCACCTCGTTTAGTTATTTTGTTACCTTGGCGATCGCCGTATGTGAGGGCGAGATTTCGCGTATCAACCGCGTCTGGGCCGATTCGAAGTTACTCGATTTAAGCCAGGGGCAATACCGGATTTATAAGGGCAGCCAGACGCAACTACCCGACCCACTGATCGAGAGCTATCAGGGTGTAGGTAAAACGCCAGCCTATCGCGGTATGGCGTATATTGTGATTGAAGATTTTCCCCTTGCGAGCTTTGGTAACCGGATTCCGAACTTTTCGTTTGAGGTGACCCGTCGTGCGCCGCAGATGGATGTGGGCGACGCGCCCGTGGAGTCGCGGGTCAAATCGATCATGCTACTGCCAGGTTCCGGCGAGTTTGTGTACGATACGCAAGCGCAATACAAGATTACCGGGGCGAGTGCCGCCGGGAGCGTGTTGCAAAGCGGGAATCAGATCGCGCTGAATTTGCACACCGCCGAAGGCAAAGCCAATGCGCTGGTTGCGCTCGACCAGATGCAAGAGACATTTCCGAACCTCGAATGGGTCGGGGTGGTGGTGAACTGGTTTGGCACTAGTATGAATATTGCCAACTGCGATATCTGGCCATGTGTTGAGTATCAGGCCAACACAGTGACCACGCCCGATGACTGGCAAGTCGCTGGATTTACCCGCAGCACCGGGCGTCAGATTGGTCAGGATAATGGCGCGTTACGCTATGGCGGCACGCCGGATGATGGTAGCATTGTGCGCTTGCTGGCGAACCTACGCGCCCGCGGCTTGAAGATTTTCTTCTACCCGCAAATGCTGATGGATGTCGCCGGTAAACCATGGCGCGGTGAGCTGACCGGCAGTGCCGCCAGTGTCAGTAATTTTTTCACCAAGACGCGTGGCTATAACGCGTTCATCACCCATTATGCCACCCTCACTGCCGGTAAGGTCGATGCGTTTGCGATTGGCACTGAAATGCGCGACCTCACCAAAATCACCAGTAGTACGGGCGTATTTCCGGCAGTCAGCCAGTTTGTGGCACTCGCGGCGACGGTGAAATCGATCCTCGGTGCGGCGACAAAAGTCACCTATGCGGCGGATTGGACGGAGTATCACCATACCGATGGTGGCTGGTATCACCTTGATCCGCTTTGGGCATCGCCGTCGATCGATATGGTCGGCATTGACGCCTATTTCCCACTCACCGATGCCGTGCAAACCGGCTATGACCGCGCCGCGATCCAGGCAGGATGGACTTCGGGCGAAGGCTATGACTGGTATTACAGCGACGGCGCGCGCACAATCAAGGAGCCGCTTAGCAGTGCCTATGCCTGGAAAAATATTGCCTGGTGGTGGAGCAATACGCACACTAACCCCGGGGGTGCAGTCACACCATGGGTGCCGCAAAGCAAGCCGATCTGGTTTACGGAATATGGCTTTGCCAGTGTCGATGGCTGCGCCAACCAGCCCAATGTGTTTGTCGATAGTACCACGAGCGGCAGTGCTTATCCGCGCTTCTCACGCGGACGGGTTGACTTTGTCGCGCAGCGCACCGCGATTGCGGCAACCGAAGCCGAATGGGGCAATAGCGCGATGGTGGTGAACCGTTTCCTATGGACATGGGATGCGCGCCCTTACCCTTATTGGCCGGATTTGCGCGAGGTATGGGCCGATGGTGGCAATTGGGTGACTGGCCATTGGGTGCAAGGCAAACTTGGGGCAAGCCATGTCGGCGCCGCGGTCGAGCAGATTGCCCAGCGGGCGGGGTTGAGTAACGCGCAGATCGACACCAGCCGATTACAAATGCTGATGGATGGATTCGTCATCAGCGAGCGGGTGACGGCACGCGCGGCGCTCGAGCAATTGATGCAGGCGTATTTTTTCACTTTCAACGAAAGCGATAGCGGATTGGTGGCATTGTTGCGTGACACCACCAGCGATGTGACGATTGAGGCGAGCCAGTGCGTGGAGCAAAAAGCTGGCGATCAGCAGGTGGATTATATTCTCACCCGTCGCGAAGATCTGCAGCTGCCGCAACGTCAGGAGGTGCATTACCTCAACCGTTTGCAACGCTATGAAACCAATGTGCAAGCGGCCGAGCGCAGCACACAAGAAGCGAATGATACCGCAAGCTTGCGCCTGAGTCTGGTGCTATCGCAATTGCATGCCCTGGCGATTGCGCAAACCACACTTGCGGATCGCTGGGCGGATCGCAGCACGCTGACGCTACGCCTGCCGATGCGTTATGCGATGCTCGAGCCGGGCGATTTGGTGGTGATGCGAGACAGTGCGCAGACGCACCGCATCCGCGTACGCCGCGTGCAGATTGGACGACCCGGGATTGTAAAAATCGATGGGGTGATCGATGCCGCCGAAGCCTGGGACGGGTATATTGCTCCAAGCATTGGTGGGGATGGTCAGCTTGTATTACCCAATCCCAAAACCCGCCTTGAGGTGCTCGATATTCCGGCCTTGCCCGGCGACCCGAGCGATGCGTTGATGCTGCGCTTTGCCGCCACCGGCATTGCCGATGGTTGGAAGGGGGCAACCATTGTGCGCATCATGCCCAGCGGTGACGACGAGATTATCCTCAATCTCGATCAGCCGGCGACGATTGGTTCGGCGGTGAATGCGATCGCGATGGGTAATAGCCAGATGTTCGATGAAGTGAATACGGTGGATGTTGCGTTGGTAGCGGGCGGCAGTTTAGCCAATGCCAGTGAAGCGGCGGTGCTCAATGGGGCCAATGTCGCGGTGCTGGGTAATGAGATTATTCAGTTCAAGAATGCGCTGCAGGTGAGCCCGAATATTTATCGCTTAAGTGGTCTTTTACGTGGCCGTCTGGGCACCGAAGCAGCGATGAGTGCCCACACGATCGGTGAGCGATTTGTGCTGCTCGACGATGCGGTGGAGCCATTGCCATTACCCGCCAGCACGATCGGTCAGTCATGGGTGGTGCGCGCGATTACTTTTGGTGATTCATTAACCGATGGCACTGAATCGACGCGAACCATTACCGCAGAAAGCCTCAAGCCGCTGACACCGGTATTAGCACTTGCCCGGCGCAACGCGAGCAATGGTGATATGACTATTTCGTGGGTGCGGCGGGCGCGGATTGATGGCGGCTTACGCGATTTTGTCGATGTGCCATTGAGTGAGCAGAACGAACTTTACGATGTAGTGGTGATGAACGGTTCAGCAACCGTGCGCAGTTGGCAGGTCACCACGCCGCAGCTGCTGTATAGTCATGCTCAGCAGATCAACGATTTTGGTACGGTTCCAAACAGTTTGATGCTTACGATCACCCAGCGCTCTGCGTTAATTGGGCCGGGTAAGTCGCTGGTGGTCACGATTCCGGTACAGTAACGCTTTCTTAAGCATTTCGGGTTATGCTGACAGGATGTCGCATGAATACCCGCAAGAAATGGAAAAACGCTATCCACCGGCGCTTGGGGAGGCTGCGTTGCCACTCGCGCCGCATGCTAGCAGTGCAAAGCGACCACCCCTGCCTGAGGCACTTGCCAGCCATGCCTTATCCGATTTGGTGTTCACCCTGACCGTCAGCCAACTGGGCAAAGAAATTCGGGCACGCGGTATCGATTCCGAATCCGCGGTCATGCTTAGCATGCTTGAATCTCTGGTGATTGCGGGTGAAATAACCCTTGGCAATTTCATGCAGCGGATCGAGCATTTATTTCCGGAAGTGTTTGCCAGCATGCCGGCCTCATTGATGGCGACGTTGCAAGCCTATGCGACTGAATAGCGTTAGGTTTACGGCTGCAGTAGTTTCGCTTTCGCGCTGATATATTCCTGCTCGGTGAGGTGGTTGCCCTCGCGCAATTTCGCCAACCGTTCGAGTTCGCTGATGAGGGTGGGGGTATTTAAGCTACCGGTTTGAGAAGCGGCCTGATGGGCGTTATTCGCGGTTGCGGCTAATTCATGCACCATCAGTCGCTTATATCTATCCATCGCGTCTTGTACGGTTTTGACAAACGGTGCCACACTTTGCTTGAGCACGAGTGTAATCACCATCGAGGCGGCGCCATCCCAGACGCGGATCGTGCCGAATACCAGACCAAAACTTGAATCAATCGACTGTACACGGTCGAGGTTGATTTGAAATTGCCGTAAGCCAAAAAACATGCCGCGATCGATGAACAGCACGCGCCGGTTGGTGCATACCGCCAGCATGGTGCGGTTACCCATGAAGCCCGATGTCAGTGCGAGCACTTGTTCATTATCGTTCAGGATTTTGGGCAGGTAGCGAATCTCTTTGCGCGTATAAAAAATATAGCGATGCGGCAACGCATGAATCTGCTGCCAGATCTGATCAAGCGTCGGCATACGGCTCCCTCTCATCGATGATTGCTTAAGCAACGGCGCAAACGCGCGCGCCCGCAGTTAGGCCTATTACCAGCATTTTATCCCTATCACCACTAATTTTGAGGAAGACATGGCTATCACCAATAACCTTGGCATTACCCTGCTCGAGCAGGCGCAGGCCCAAAAAGAAGTCACTATTAATCAGGCATTCTCGGTGCTCGACGCCTTTGTCGGCAAGTCGATTGCCGATAAGGATTTGGCAACACCACCCATGTCACCAACACCGAGCGTGCTGTATATCGTGGCCGCTGCTGCGACGGGTGCATGGGCAGGAAAAGAGATGCATCTCGCGTACTTCGATCAAGTGTGGCGCTTCATTGCACCGCAGACGGGTATGAAAGTCTATGTGCAAGACGAGGCGCTTGAATATCAATTTATTGGTGGCGCGTGGAACGCCATTACTGCCGGTAGTGGCGATATGGCCAAGGCGACCTATGACGGTGCCAATATCGCCCAGCAATTGGTGGGAGTATCAGCCGCACAGACATTGACGAATAAAACGATTGATGGGGCGAGTAATACGCTGACGGTGCGTTTGAGTGGTGATGTTACCGGTAATTTACCGGTAACTAATCTGGCCTCGGGTACGGGCGCAAATGCCACAACCTATTGGCGTGGCGACGGTACATGGGCAACGCCGACGAGCGGTGGTAGTATCACCGCACCTGCGACGACCACCAGCACTGCCATTGCGCTATGGGATAGTGCCGCGGGTACGGCGCTGGCGAATAGCCCGGTGTTGATTAATGCCAGCGGCAATATCAGCGGCCTGGGTACGGTATCGGCGGCAGCAACGACGATTACCTCGGCCGCAGTTTCGGCACTGGCGGTTGGCGCAGCAGGTGCCACCAACCCGGCATTGTCAGTGGATGCGAGTACCGCTTCAAGTGCAAGCGGTGTGGCGATTAAATCGGCCGCATCGGGTGGTACGACGACGATCACCGCGACGGATTCTGGTGCGAATAGTGGCCTGACGATTGCCAGCAAAGGCAGCGGCACGCTGACGATCCACGGTACGGGAAGCCTGGTGCAACAAGTTGCTGGTGCAACCCGTTATACCATGACTGCGACGAATCACACGCTCAGTGTGGCAACATCCTCCACCGCGGCGAACACGCGTTTTAGCTTCACCGGTGCGGCGGATACGAGCCTCACGGCGGCGACCGAAGCGCCATCGATTCATTTTAACCTGGGCCAGGTTCGCCAACACGCGACGGGTGGGCTGGCGCTTCAGCGCGATTATCGCCTGACGCCATCGACCCATTCCTTTTCGGCGGCAAGTACGCTCACCAACGCGTATGGCGCCTTCATCGACGGCGCACCGATTGCCGGGACTAACGCAACCATCACCAACAGCTATACGCTTGGCCTGGGTGGGCAAGCAGTTGGGGCAGGGGTTAGCAACAGTTATGGCCTCATTGTCAATCCCAACACGGGGGCGACGAACAATTTTGGCTCCTGGCTGCGTGGGATCACGATCATTGATAATTTTCGTGGTACCACCACCAACGATAATGCGGCCGCCGGTATGGTGGGTGAGTATGTGGAAGCGCTTTTACTCTCGGGTTCAGCGATTGCGCTGACGTCGGGCGCTGCGATGAACGTGACCTCGATTTCGCTCACCGCAGGCGACTGGGATGTCAGCGGCATGGTACAATATGTGACCGGCGGTACAACCACGGTGACGAACTTAAGTGCCAATATCAGCACCACCAGCGCTGGATTTGGAATACTTGGAACGACATCGATTGCGCGCTTTAACTCGACCGCACTTGGCACCAATCCTGGCAATGGCATGCTGGTCGGCCCGCACCGTATTTTGATTGCCGCGACCACCACGGTTTATTTAGTAGCATCGGCGAATTTCGCGGTTTCGACCTGTTCGGCCTATGGTCAAATCCGCGCCCGTCGGATGAGGTAGCGATGAATGCTCTGAATCCGGAACAGCATAATGCCCTTAAAATTGCGGTGATTGAGGAGCAGATTATTGGCCTTCGCGAGCAACAGCGCATGCATAATCAATCCACCCAGAAACGTTTCGATGGAATGGAAAAAAAGATCGACGAGCTCACCGCCATTATGAATCGTGGCCGCGGTGCGTATGCGGCCTCGATGGCTCTGGCCGCGGGCATTGGCGCGATCATCATCGAAATGGTGAATATCGTGACGAACTTCATTCATACAAAATAGGACGATTATGATTGCGCTTTTTAGTGCGTTGCTCGGGTTTATCTCGAGCGCCGTACCCGATTTTATTCATTTATTTCGTGACGCCAAAGATCGCGCGCACGAGATTACCTTGCTCAGACTGCAGATGGAGTATGACCGCGAAAAGCTTGCCGCACAGGCGAGCGAGGGGGCGCAAACGCGAGCGCAGCAACTGCACGCCATCGAGCTGCAGGCCGATACGGGTGAGTTGCGCTCGCTGAACGGGCGCGTCAAGGATAGCCTTACCGGCATTCGTTGGGTGGATGCGCTATCGGGCTCAGTACGGCCCATGATCACCTATGCGTTTTTTGTGCTGTATGTGCTGGTGAAAGGCGGGCAGTTTTTTATCCTCACCCATCCGGCATTGCCTTGGCAGCAGAATCTGACTATCGCGCAAGCGTTAGTCAGCTTGTGGACCGAGGAAGACATCGCGATTTTTTCGGCTATCATCGCCTTTTGGTTTGGCCAACGGGCGCTGATGAAAGCGAAACGCTAATGCAGACCTCGTCCACTGGTCGGGCGTTGATTATGCGCCATGAGGGGTTTTCGCCCGTGCCCTATCTCTGCCCGGCAGGGTTATGGACGATTGGTTACGGCCATGTCATCACCCCGGAGAGGCGCGCGAACCTGAGCTACGTTAATCATGCGCAGGCAGAGCAGCTCCTGGTAACGGATATGCGCCTAGCCGAGCGTGCGGTCGAGCGCTTCATCAACCGTGAACTGGTGCACAGCGAGTTCGATGCGCTGGTGAGTTTTACCTTCAACCTTGGGGCAGGGGCACTGCAGCGCTCGAGCTTGCGGCGGGTGATTAATCGCGATGAGAGAGCTGATATTTCACACCAGTGGCTGCGTTGGGTATGGGCTGGGGGGCGCAAGCTGCCGGGACTGATACGCCGCCGGCACGAGGAACTCGCACTGTTTTTATCGGCCGATGATGGATACGTGATCGTTGCGGGCTAAAGTCCAGAGTCTAGTAAGAGAGGAATTGTCGCTGGTTGTTTGTTCTTGATTGGGTGTTGTGCCGCACTGTCACTGAACTTTAGACTTTGACCGTTTGCGGATAGGGGG
>CAZZCK010000011.1:0-46347 GCA_964652475.1 uncultured Azospirillum sp. | reverse complement strand
GCAATGCGGCTTACTACGGTTGAACTTTTCCTTCGCCATGATTAACTCTCCTAAATATCAATAAATTTCCCGCGCGCGCACCTGCGCTCCAGCACGAAGATGCGCGGGTTTTAACGTAAGTAGTTGCTAGCCGCAATAGGAATTTAGGGATATTGCACTCGACGCCAAAGCTGGTAAGTAGCAATCACGCGCGGGTGTAGCTTAGTGGTAAAGCTCCAGCCTTCCAAGCTGGCTACGAGGGTTCGATTCCCTTCACCCGCTCCACACTAAATCACCTGGCGAATCCTGGATCGTTTTCTGGCCCCTCATCATCATTAGCTGCTCCTCTGCTTGTGCCCAACACTTTAGGAGAAGAATTTAGCTTAGCTTTGCTCGCAGCACCCCTTTGCGATGGAGATAATTGTTCTACTTGAGCTGTGATCCCGTAATATAATTGCTTCATCGCCAATAATGTTTTTGCAATTTCCTCTTCTGACAAATTATCGTTAGCTGGAATGCCGGAGTTGGGTTTTCTGGCACCGTTAAGTCGCGTGATCAATTCCGTGTAAGATTCATCCGGTTTCTTATCTAAAGCGATTTCCGTCGGCTGAAAGCTAGAAATATAGCGTAGTTCATTGCGCAATCCTGTCAATGTTCTCAAATCACTTTCTGCACCGCTGGCGCGTTCGAGCACCGCTTGAAACTTAACATCCAGATACTTTGCAAAATGTGCAAGGCTCGCTTCAACAACCGCGCGGTATTGAGCACGCGATGCCGGATCAGCTAATGCTTCAGGGGTATGCGACTGCACAAAATCAATGTAAGGTTGCCCCAACACATCAGCATCACTGCCCTGCAACGATATGGGTGCGAGCAGGCGTTTACTGCCATTCTCAGCAACCGCAGCTTCGCTGACCAGCGCCACTCTGGCAGTAATCGCATCAATCAGATTCAAAAAAGTACAGTTTGCACCTAAGCTTGTGGGTTGATCAAAAACCTCAATATCCCTAAAAATTTGAGCAAAGAGCCTGTCTTCTTGTTGCGACCTATTGTTACGCTCAAAACTACAATCCATGATTTAGTATCCTCTAAAGTTAGCTATTGTAACATAATACTGAATACGCAACAAGTATCGCATGTCTCGCAGCCATTCACACAACCACCCTCACCACCACAGCCACGCGAGCGCACCAATCCCGGCGGGCACGCCAGCGCATCTGGCGCGGTTGATGCGCTTGGCAAGCTATGCCTCCGTCGCGGTGGCGACAGTACTCTTGCTTTCGAAACTTTACGCCTGGTGGCAAACCGACTCGCTGGCCATGCTTTCCTCGTTCACCGATTCGGTGTTCGACGTGCTGATGTCGCTCATCAACCTGTTTGCCGTGCGCTATGCCTTGAAGCCCGCCGATGATGACCACCGCTACGGCCATACCAGCATCGAGGATATTGCGGGCCTCGCCCAATGCGCCTTTATTTTCGCGGCAATGGCGATGATCATTTTGCAATCGATCGAGCGCTTAGCAAACCCGCATACGGCACTTGAAAACCCGATGCTTGGCATGAGCGTCAGCGTGCTGGGCATGGCCCTCACCACCGCGCTGGTGCTGTTTCAAACCTACGTTACCCGGCGCAGCAAATCGCTCGTCATCGCGGCCGACCGCTTGCATTATGTCGGCGATATTTTGTTCAATCTCGGCGTGCTCGCCGCCTTCGTACTTAGCAGCCGTTTTGGCTTAGTCTGGGCCGATGCAGCAATCGCGATTGCCATTGCTTTTATCGTGATGTGGAGCAATCGCTCGATCGGCATCCGCGCCTTCAATAATTTGATGGACCGCGAAATGCCCGATGATGAAAAAGTCGCAATTATGGAAATGGTTGCCGCCATCCCGGAAATTCGTGGGCACCACAACCTCAAAACGCGTTATTCCGGCACTAAGGCCTTTGTGCAACTGCATGTCGATATCGATGCTTCCCTCAATTTCCGTGAGGCACATGCCATTATCGACCGCTTGGAAAAAGCCATCATGGCACGCTTTGAGGGCGCGGATGTGATTGTTCACCCGGATCCGGTCGAGGTTTAATACGCTTTGCACTAGCATCGCCCTAGTGGCTGCGCTATGAAGCGGCCATGGCACCAAAAAAACATCCACGCCCCTCCCTTCCACCGAAAGCATCGGCGTTACCCTCGCGCGGCTATAACGATGCCCGGGTGGCACGTGACAAAAAGCAATCGACCGGTGGTGTGGGCGGGCACTGGGTCTATGGCTGGCACGCGGTGAATGCGGCGCTCGCCAACCACGAGCGGGTGGTCACGCGCATTATCGCGAGCCCTACGGCTGCCGAAAAACTGGTGCTGCCAACGCGCCGCTTACCCACGCCGCATGTGATGGAGCCGCGCGAACTGGACCGTATTTTGGGCAATGATTCGGTGCATCAGGGCATCGCTGCCGAAGTAAAACCGCTCGAGCCGTACCGCATTGAGGATATACTTCACATCGAAAATCCACGCGGGCCGATTGTCATTCTCGATCAGGTGAGCGACCCGCATAATGTCGGCGCCATCATGCGCAGTGCCGCGGCTTATGATGCGATTGCGGTGATTTACCCCAAAGACCATTCCGCGCCCGAAACGGCGACCATGGCAAAAGCCGCCAGCGGTGCGCTTGATATTGTCAAACGTATTCAGGTCACCAATTTGGCCACCAGCATGCGCGAGCTGAAAGAAGCCGGCTGGTGGATTATTGGCCTTGAAGGTGAAAGCAAAACCCTATTCAGCGAGTTGAAATTTGCCGCAAAAACCGTCGTCGTGCTCGGCGCCGAGGGCAAGGGCATGCGGCGCCTCACCGCCGATTGCTGCGATGAACGCGCCCGTCTGCCGATGGGGCACGGCATGGAAAGTTTGAACGTATCCAACGCCGCCGCGATTGCGCTGTATCAACTTTATCTCGCGCGCAAATCCCATGGATAATACGACGCTGATTGCCCGTGCCGAACAGGCCGTCGCCGCCGCCAAAAAAGCCGGGGCAGATGCGGCCGACGCACTTGCACTGGAAAGCACCGACCTCAGTACCAGCATCCGTCACGGCAAGCCGGAATCGATTGAACAGGCGGAATCCTCGGCGATTGGGTTGCGCGTGTTTATTGGCACCGCGAGTGCCACGCTTTCGACCAGCGAATTTTCAGCGGATGCGCTGACCAATCTAGCGGAACAAGCAGTCGCCATTGCCCGCGTCGCCCCGGCGGATCCCTACGCTGGCCTCGCCGATGCCGCGCTTATCGCAAAAACATTTACCCCGCTCGAAGCGGCGGATGCGACCGCGCCAAGCATGAGCGAGTTGCAAGCGATGGCGCGCGCGGCGGAGGCGGCGGGCCTCGCCGTGAGCGGTATCACCAACAGCGAGGGCGGCGACGCATCGGCGAGCGTTAACCGCGTCGCGCTCGTCACCAGCCATGGCTTTACGGGGAACTACCAGACCGCGCGCTACAGCATTGCCGCATCGCTGATTGCTGGCGAGGGCGAGACCATGCAGCGCGATTACGATTACAGCATGACCACCCATCACGCCGATTTAACCGCCGCCGAGCTGATTGGCGAACGTGCCGCAAACCGTGCCACCGCCCGCTTAAACCCACGCAAAATTGCCTCACAGCAGGCGGTGGTTTATTTCGAACCGCGGGCGGGTCGCCAATTATTATCGGCATTTGCGGGGGCCATTTCGGGTAGCGCCATCACCCGCGGTACCAGCTTTTTGAAAGAATGTTTAGGTCAGGAAGTTTTTGCAAAGAATATTCGTATCACCGATGACCCACTGATGAAACGCGGCCTCGCCAGCCGGGCCTTCGACGCTGAAGGGATCGCCGCCAACGCGATGGATTTTGTGAGTGATGGCGTCCTCACCAGCTGGGTGCTCGATTCGCGTTCGGCACGTCAGCTTGGGCTTACCACCACTGGCCATGCCGCACGTGGGCTGGCCAGCAGCCCGCACCCAACCACCAGCAATCTTTATCTGCATGGCAGACAACAAACGCCCCACGAACTCTTCGCGGATTTAGGCGACGGGTTTTACGTCACCGAGACCATTGGCCATGGCACCAATCTGCTGACGGGTGATTTTTCCGTCGGCGCGTCGGGCTTCTGGCTTGAAGGTGGAGAGCGCGCCTACCCGGTCAGCGAAGTGACGATCGCCGGTAATCTGCGCGACATGTTCAAAACCCTCATCCCGGCGAATGATCTCGCCTTTACCTACGCCACGAACGTGCCGACCCTTGCCATCCCGCGCATGACGATTGCAGGAAATTAATATGGCTAAATTGTTCTCCCATCCATCCTACGGGCTTTACGGCCGCTTGCTACGACTTTATGTGCGTCGCTACCGCCGTATTCTGTTCCTGGCCGGCGGCTGTATGCTCGTCGTCGCTGGCGCAACCGCGGCACAAGCCTATCTCATGCAGCCCGTGCTCGATCATATTTTTGTCAGTAAGGACGCCTCCTATCTCGCTGTGCTACCGCTGATGCTGGTGGCGATCGCGGTGTTGAATGCGCTTGGCGATTACGGCCAGTCACTGACCTTGAAATATGTCGGCCAGCGCGTGGTTTCCGACATGCAGTCGGATTTATTTGCGCATCTCATGCATGCCGATATTCGCCTTTTTCACGATCAATCCTCGGGCCGCCTCATCTCGCGTTTGACCAACGACATCATGCTGATGCGCCGTTCGGTCAGCGAAGTGGTGACTGGCCTGATTAAAGAAAGCTGCACGGCAATCTTTCTCATCGCACTGATGCTGTGGCAAAGCAGTTTCATGGCCATCATTGCCTGCAGCGTGTTGGTATTTGCGGTGCTGCCGATTGCGCGGCTGGGGCGGCGGATGCGCAGCGTCGCCGATGCCACCCAATCGCAACTGGCGGATTTCACCGCCCAGCTTGATGATACCTTCCAAGGCGTACGTATGGTCAAGGCCTATGCACGCGAGGACTTTGAATCCGCACGCGCCAACCAGACCATTCACCGCCTCTTCAAACTCTATTACCGCGCGAGCCGGGTGCAGTCGGCCTCAAGCCCCATCATGTCGCTACTTACCGGGATTGCGATTGCCGGCATCGTCTGGATCGGTGGCTATAAAGTGCTCAACAACACACTCACGCCCGGCGAATTTTTCTCCTTCCTCACCGCGATGCTGCTCGTCTATCGCCCGGCGAAAGTGATCGCGAGCCTCAACAACCAGCTGCAAGAAGGCATGGCCGCGGCCGCACGGTTTTTCGCGGTGATGGATACCAAACCCACCATCAGCGACCGTGAAGGCGCGCAAGCGCTGATGGTAACGCATGGGGCGATCACGTTTGATCGGGTCACCTTCCACTACGAAGCAGGTGGCGGCGGTGTCAGCGATCTGAGCTTTACTGCGCCAGCGGGTAACACCGTCGCCCTCGTCGGCAGTTCGGGGGCGGGCAAAACCACCATCATGAATTTGCTGCTGCGCTTTTATGATAGGCAAAGCGGTCGTATCACGATCGACGGCACCGACATCCGCGACGTGACCATCCGCAGCCTGCGCGAATCGCTCGCCCTGGTCAGCCAGGATGTAGTACTCTTCAATGATTCGGTGCGCGCCAACATTGCCTATGGCATGCCCGATGCCAGCGACGACGCGATCATGACGGCCGCGAAAAAAGCCAATGCCCACGGCTTTATCGAGCAACTGCCCGATGGCTACGCGACCCAGATCGGTCCGGCGGGTGTTAAGCTATCCGGCGGTCAGCGCCAGCGCATTTCCATCGCCCGCGCCATTTTGAAAAACGCACCGATCCTGCTGCTTGATGAGGCAACCTCGGCGCTCGACAGCGCTTCTGAACGCGCGGTGCAGGATGCATTGACCCTTCTCATGCAAGGCCGCACGACCCTGGTCATCGCGCACCGTCTCACCACCATCCAGAATGCTGACCTGATCCTCGTGCTTGATCACGGGAAAATTCAGGCGCAAGGAACGCACGCGCAATTACTCGCCCATAGCGAAGCCTATCGGCATATGCATCAGCTCTATCAGCCCCATGAGGATGCACGATGAATCGGCTGGCCGCCATCCGTATGGCGTATGGCGCGGTGGGGGTTGCAATCACCCCCCTACTCTATGCCTGGCTCTATCGGCGGGCGCAGCGCGGCAAAGAAGACCCCCTTCGCCGGCGCGAACGCTTCGGTTATGCCAGCGTGGCGCGTCCATCCGGTAAGCTTGTCTGGTTGCATGCAGCCAGTGTCGGCGAAGCGCAATCCGTGCGCACCCTCATGCGAATATTGCTCAAGCATCACCCGTCGATCCACCTGCTTATCACCACCGGCACGGTAACCTCGGCAGCACTCATCGCCAAAGAAGCGATGCCGCGCGTCATCCATCAATTCATCCCGATCGACACCCACCCGGCGGTGCGCCGCTTCTTCAATCATTGGCAACCCGATCTAGCGTTGTGGGTCGAATCCGAATTCTGGCCTGGCCTGTTGTGGCACGCACAAAACCATCATCTGCCGATGCTGCTCATCAATGCCCGTATGTCCGAGCGAAGCTTTGCAAGATGGCAACGCTGGCCCACCACCATTGCTAGTTTGCTGCATAGTTTTTGCCGCATTTATGCCGGATCCTCGGCGGATGCTGACCGCCTCCAATCACTTGGCGGCAGTGATATTCACGAAATCGGCAACATCAAATTCGATGCGCCAGCGCTTGCGATTGACCCGCTACTTGCCGCTGACCTTGCGCGCGATACGCAGGGCCGGAAACTATTGCTCGCCGCCAGCACCCATGCCAACGAAGAGCAGATGATCGCACAAATCCATGGTGATGTTGCGCAGCAAATTCCGAATCTTTTGACCATCATCGTACCCCGCCATGCCACACGCGGGGCCAGTATTTCCGCCGATCTTCGCGCACAAGGCATCATCGTATCGCAGCGCAGCATGGGCGAGGCCATCACCGCGCAAACGCAGATTTATCTCGCCGATACGATGGGCGAGCTGGGTAATTTTTATGCCATCGCGGATGTGGTATTTATGGGCGGCTCGCTCGTCGCGCATGGTGGACAAAATCCGCTCGAGCCCGCACGGCAATTGAAGGCGCTGATCACCGGCCCGCATACGCATAATTTCGCGGCTATCATGGCCCAATTGAGCGATGCGCGCGCCATCGAAACCGTGACGGATATCGAGGCGCTGGCCGCATGCGTTCGCCGCTTACTGATGGATGATACGGCACGCCAAGCGATGGGCGCACGGGCCTATGAATATGCGCAGCATGCGCAGGGGGCAAGCCAAATGATTGCGCAGCATTGCCGCAGGTATCTCGATCACCCAGACGAGGAGGGCCAATGAAAACCCCATCCTTTTGGCAATCACGCGGATGGGTCAGCGCGGCGCTTACCCCCGCCGCCTGGCTTTACGCGCTCGGTACCACGATCGATCGGCGTTTCACCCAACCACGCCGCGCCCCTATTCCGGTGATCGCGGTGGGCAATATCACCGCCGGTGGGGCCGGCAAAACGCCGACCACCCTCGCCTTAATCCCCTATTTGCAGGCGCTGGGTCATACGCCGCATAGCGCCGTTCGTGGTTATGGCGGTGCCTCACTGCACGCCCACCAGGTGACGGCTCGCGATGATTGGCGTAAGGTCGGCGATGAAGCGTTGCTGCTGGCCAAGGCCGCGCCCACCTGGGTGGGCCGTGATCGTTATGCCTCGGTATGCGCCGCAGCGGATGCGGGTGCAAGCCTCGTCATCTGCGACGATGCGCTGCAGCATCACGCCCTCGCTCGTGATCTCACCTTGCTCGTGATTGATGGTGCCTACGGTATCGGCAATCGTCGCTTACTGCCCGCCGGGCCACTGCGTGAGACCATCGCACGCGCGGCCACCCGTTGCGATGCGACCATCCTCATTGGTGAGGATCACCACAGCCTTCGTGATCAACTTCCGCAACCGATTCTAACTGCGGCACTGACCCCAACGGGCGATACCGGCTTTTTGCGCCAGGGAAACTGGCTGGCATTTGCGGGCATTGGCCGTCCGGAAAAGTTTTTTACTCTGCTGCGCGAACTTGGCACCAATCTCGTCGCAACGGTGGCACTTGCTGATCACCATGCCTATACGCACCGCGATGTTTTATCTTTACAGGCGCAGGCCCAAGCGCTCGGTGCGCAGCTGATTACCACCACAAAAGATGCCGTAAAAATCCCCGATAGCCTGCGCGCATCCCTTCATGTGCTACCCATAACCTTACACCTTGATGATCCGGATGCGCTAAAGCGCTTGCTTAATGCCCGACTGGCACCCGCGACTTGATTTTTTTATTGCTTTGCAGCAGGATACATCCATGCACCCGCTTGTACTTCTTTTACTCGCCATTCTGTCGCCACTCTTGCTGACAGCAGCGCTGCTGATTCCGCCATATATCGGGGTCGCGGCAGCGGCCTATATCATCTATAGCGGTAGCGCCGCCATTCACCCGCTGAGCGACAAATTGCTCGACGTATTTTATATCATTGATGTGTACAGCAAGCTGTTCAGCCAGTGGTCTGAGCATCTCATGGATACACCCTTGCTGAGCTATACCTTACCACTGCTAATGCTGCCGATTATGGGCATCATGCTGAGCATCTGGCTGAGCAAGAAGCTGACCACCAAACTTCGCGATCTCTTCCAAGACAGCGTGTCGTATTAGCTTTGGAGTCATGTCGCCATTACTATGCGGTAACGCGGATGGCATTCATTCGTTTTGGTCAAACAAACTTGGATGTGCCGTTGAAGTTTTTTTGCTGCGCGGTTTTGCTGCAGCACTGGGTGCAGCATTTCCGGCTATCACCGCGCGGGCACCATCATGAAATTGCAAGGTGAGCGCCGTATTTTCGGGCACAGAAGCCGCGGACTTGATGATGGCACCGCTGGCATTTTTCACCAGCACAAAGCCGCGCTTCATCACCGACAACACATTCAGTGAATCCATCATGCTGCCCAAATGCTCGACGTGCTGCTGATGACGCAGCAGCATTTCACGCAACCCGCGTGGGCTTAATCCCGCCGCGATACGCTGCAATCTCTCAGCGCGTAGCTCAAAGCTACGCGGCAGCGCCACGACAAGCCGTTCGCTCACGCCATCGAGCTGCTGCGCCATCGTCGCCACCAGCTGTTGCGGGCGCGGCAAGCTACGCGCCATGTCCGTCACACGCTGCATATGCTGCATCAGTAAGCGACGAATCGCCCCGACATGACTCACATGCAATTGCTCGATCCGCGTCAGCAATTCGGCGCGCACGGGCACCGCCAGTTCCGCCGCCGCGGTTGGTGTCGGCGCACGCCGATCGCTCGCATAATCGATCAGCGTCGTATCCGTCTCATGCCCCACCGCCGAGATGAGAGGGATGGCCGAATTCGCCGCCGCACGCACCACAATTTCTTCGTTAAACGCCCATAAATCCTCGATCGACCCACCGCCGCGGGCAACGATAATCACATCGGGGCGCGGAGCTATTGCACCCTCACCAGAGACGGTGCGTAGCGTAAGCGAGCCGCTCGCGGCGGGGGGAAGCGTAGCGTGGGGGGCAAGGCCCCCTACGGGTAAGGAGTTAAACCCCTCAATCGCCGCGGCGATTTTTTCGGCCGCTCCCTGGCCTTGCACCGGCACCGGCCAGAGCAGCACCTGACGCGGAAAGCGATCCGCCAAGCGGTGCAATATATCGCGGATGACCGCCCCCGTGGGCGAGGTCACAATCCCAATCACCTCGGGCAAAAACGGCAGCGGCTGCTTGCGGCTCGCATCAAACAGCCCTTCGGCGGCGAGCTTCTTTTTGCGCGCCTCGAGCATGGCCATGAGCGCGCCCACTCCCGCCGGTTCGAGCGCTTCAATCACCAGCTGATATTTCGAGCTGCCGGGATAGGTCGTCATGCGCCCGGTGGCAATCACTTCCATCCCCGCTTCGGGCTTGTGGGCCAGTTTGGCCAGCGTGCCTTTCCAGCACACCGCATCAAGCACCGCCTTATCATCCTTCAGCGTTAGGTAGCAATGGCCGGAGCTGGCATTGACGTTCGGGCGCGAAATTTCGCCGCGCACGCGCACATAGCCAAACGTCTCCTCGACCATGCGCTTCACATGGCCGGCGATTTCGCTGACAGTATATTCGGGTTGGTTATGGCTGAAGGTCATCGCGCTAATCCCTAGCGCTCTTTTTTTTGTCATGCCAGCGAAAGCTGGCATCCAGCGTTGACGCATGATAAATGCGAAAAAGAAAAACTGGATACCAGCGAGTTTACCCCGTTGAATAACGGGGCTGGTATGACAACGGAGAGTCTAATGAATATCCTCATCATCGGCTCGGGCGGGCGCGAACATGCAATTGCGAAAGCATTGCTGCGCAGTGCCTCCACCACCGCCGTCACCTGCGTGCCCGGCAATGCAGGTATCGCCCGCGATGTACCGTGCGTGGCGATTGCTGGCCATGACGCGGTGGTTGATTACTGCAACGCCCATGCGATTGACCTGGTGGTCGTTGGCCCCGAGCAGCCATTGGTCGATGGCCTGGCCGATGTGCTACGCACCGCGGGTATTGCGGTCTTTGGCGCCTCCGCTCAGGGGGCGCAACTGGAAGCGAGCAAGGATTTTACCAAAAAACTATGCGACAGATACGCCATCCCGACCGCGCGCTACGCCACGTTCGATAACCGCACCGAGGCCTTTGAATATATCTATAAGCATGGCGCACCGATCGTGATCAAGGCCGATGGCTTGGCGGCAGGCAAAGGGGTAACGGTCGCGATGACCCCGCGCGAGGCGGTCGATGCCGTCGATGCCTGCTTCGATGGCGCGTTTGGCACTGCCGGCGCGCGCGTTGTCATCGAAGAATTTATGGAGGGCGAGGAAGCGAGCTTCTTCGCGATATGCGACGGCAACACTGCGACCCTCTTTGCTAGCGCGCAGGATCATAAACGCGTCGGCGATGGCGACACCGGCCCCAACACCGGCGGCATGGGTACCTATTCCCCCACACCCATCATGACGGACGCGATGAATGCGCGCGTGATGAGGGAGATTATCGAGCCGACCATGAAAGGCCTGATCGCCGAGGGAATTCCTTATATTGGCGTATTGTTCGCCGGGCTGATGCTGACCAAGGACGGCCCCAAGCTCATCGAGTATAACGCCCGCTTTGGCGACCCAGAAACCCAAGTCATGCTCGCACGTTTTAATGGCGACCTCGCCGCCTTGCTGATGAGCTGCGCGAAGGGGCATATCGAACGCGCGCATCTCTCCTTCTCTGACGACGCTGCGATTTGCGTCGTCATGGCCACGAAAAGCTATCCCGGCGCGTTCGAAAAAGGCAGTGTCATTCGTGGGCTGGATGCGGCAGCAAGCGTCGAGGGCGCGAGCATCCTGCATGCCGGCACCGCCGCACGCGACGGCGAAATTGTGGCAAACGGTGGCCGCGTGCTGAACATCGTCGCCACCGCGTCAAGCATTGCTGAGGCCCGCACGCAGGCTTATGCCGCCATCGAAAAAATCGATTGGCCCGAAGGCTTTTGCCGCACCGACATCGCCTGGCGGGCATTGAAGTAGGCTGTATCGCATAAAAAACGCCCGCTATTAAGAACCGCTGCACCGCCGCATTTTTTTAATGCCGAAGATGCCCGCAATTGCTACACCGCACGCATGAGCACCCTCAAATCATCCCTTCTGTTTATCGCGGCGCTGTGGCTTAGCCTGACCGTTTATAACAGCCTGTTCCCGCCGATCTCGACCCTGATGGCCGCGCGCGTGCTCACATTGCGTCATGTCGAGCGGCAGTACGTACCGCTGAATCGCATATCGCCAAACCTGATCCGCGCCGTGATTGCCGCCGAGGATGGAAAATTCTGCGAGCATCACGGGGTCGATTGGCAGGCCCTGCGTAGCGTGGTCGACGATGTCGTCACCGAGGAGGATACCTCGCATGGTGCCTCAACCATTGCGATGCAAACCGCGAAAAATTTATTTTTATGGCATGGGTTTTCGTATGTGCGCAAACCGCTTGAGATCCCATTGGCGCTGACGCTCGACGCGATCTGGAGCAAGTCACGAATGATGGAGCGCTACCTCAATATTGCGGAATTTGGTCGCGGCGTTTTTGGTGCTGAAGCGGCGAGCCGGCATTATTTTGGAAAATCTGCCGCCCGGCTTTCACTGCGGGAGGCTTCACTGCTTGCTGCAATTTTGCCCAACCCCACGCGGCGCAATGCCCGCCGCCCTTCGGCCTTTGTCAGCCGCTATGCGCAAAGCATTGCCGCACGCAGCGCGCACGTTACCAGCCGCTGCGCCTACCGGAAATAAGCTACAGTTTGATCAGACGCAGCGCGCGGAAATAGAGCGCATAAGGCAGATAGCGCAAGGTTTTCATCACCCAGGTGAAACGTCTGGGGAAATGAATCTCAAATGCGTCGCGTCTGAAGCCAGCAACGATCGCTTCCGCTGCTTGATCCGGCGTAATAATCGCAGGCATCGCGAAATCATTCTTATCGGTGAGGCGGGTTTTTACAAAGCCCGGATTGATGAGGGTGACACCAATCGCCGTTGTCGCCAAATCGGCGCGCAGACTTTCCGCCAGATGAATGAGCGCCGCTTTACTGAAGCCATACCCCAGCGATGCCGGTAACCCGCGATAGCCAGCCACACTGCCAACAAGTGCAATATGGCCCGCGTTACGGCCAATAAAATCCGGCAGTACGTGCGACAGAACACGCAGCGCACCGTCGAGATTCACATCCATCATCCGACGGATTTTGATGAGGTCGAACTGGCGCGCCGCCATCGGCTCATACGCCCCGGCGTTATAGATCACCATATCGACCTTCGACCAGCTAGCCGTAAGCGTTGCCCAGCCTTGAGCGACAGCCGCATCATCGGTCACATCGAGCGGTAGCACCAGCGGCGCACCTTTGGTCATCCCCGCCGCGAGCTGCTCGAGCATGGGGACATTGCGCGCACTCAGCGCCACGATCGCCCCGGCCTCGACCAGCCGCGTAGCCAGCGCCGCACCGATACCCTCGCTCGCCCCCACAATCCAGATATGTTTGCCGTTCAGATCCATCGCTACAGCTTCTTGAACGAGACCATCAGCTCGCCCACGGTGATGCCGAATTTACGCATTTTTGCCCGATTCATGATGGTGTTCTCATCCACCAGATAGAGCCAATCATCCATGTTCAAGGTGATCGTATCCCCACTGCTGCGCACGGCGTTGAGGGTGTATTTCATGTTTGCCGCATTGCCATACTGGCTGCCGATCGCCTTGCCCTCAATATCGGCAGCGGTGGCAGTGAAGTTATGGTCGTCGGTGAAGGTGATCGTCCAGACGCGCTGGTCACGGCGGCCATCGCTATAGACAAATTCCTCGGCGAGCGTGCCCACATTGCCGTTCCATTTGCCCTCGAGCGTCATATGGAAATGCAGGTCGGCCTTGCCGGTATAATCAAACAGCACACCCCATGCCTCGAGCTTGCCGTTCAAATATTGCCGAATATCGAGCACGGGTTTATTGTCGGCGTAATCGCGCGGGGTGAGCGACGAACAGCCAGTCAGCAAATAGAGGATTCCGGCGCATAGCGTCGTAAGGCGGCGTTTCATACGGGCTCCTTTTTCGGGGCGTGGCATAGTAGAAGATAAATCGCAAGTAGCTTCAATAAACACGGGATCAACGCATATGCCAATGACAAACTGGTAAGGGAGGCATCCCCACCGGGGGTATACCCCGCGATGGCCAAGAGCGGTAGGCTGATACCCGCCGCAAGCGCCAGGGTGAGCTTGCTTAAGAAATGCCACAGGCCAAAGCCAACCCCGGCAAGCTCAGGAGTCGCACTCAGGCGCTGCGCAAACATGGCCGGCAGCAACGCCAAATCGGCCCCGACCGCGATCCCCGAAAACGCACAAATGACGGCAAATGCCTGAAGCTGCCCAGCCCCCAACCCATAGGCGAACATGAATGAAATAATGGCCATGACCATACCACAGGCCAAGGCGCGGGCCATACCAATGCGCCGCGCCAGCCAGCCCCACGCAGAAATTGCGCTCGCCGCCGCCACAAAATAAAGGACGAGAAATAAACCCGCCTCGGTATCGCTCGCCTTGAGCACGTCGGCAGTATAGAACAAAAACAAGGTACCGGTAATGGCGCTTGGGATCGCATTACAAAACATCACCAGCAACACATGGCGAAGGCCTGGCGCGCGCAGGCAGGCCACACATCCACGCCAGGGCATCACCGATGCGGTTGGTGACGTTGGCATGGCGAGAAAGACGGGCAAACGTAGGGTCAGCCACGCCCCCATCAGCAGCAGCAGCGAGAAAATTGCTGCGAGCACTAGGAAGGACATCGCCCCGAGCTTCGCAGTCAGCAGCGCCGGCAAAATCGAGGCGAGCAATACCCCCATCAGCATTGCAGTCTCGCGGTAGGTCGAAACACGGGTAGCTTCGGGCCCGTCATTCGCCAGGGCAACACCGCTGGCGTAATAATGAATCATCAGCACGCTGAAACTGACATAGACCAGCAGCAAACTGACGATCAGCCAGGCGGCAAGTGCGCTTGCATCAAGCCCTGATGTCGGATTGAACGTACCCGTATAGCCAAGCATGATAGCGACTAACGCGACCCAAAGCATACTGCGGCGATGCGTGGGGTAGCGATCGCGCGCCCAACCAATCAGCGGGTCGAGGAAACAATCGAACAGGCGCACGCCAAGCAATATGGCACCGAGTAGGGCCAGATCCATCCCGAGGTTTTGGCCATAGAATTTTGGCACATGCACATAAATCGGTAGGCCAACAAAGGCGAGTGGCACCGCCAGCGCCGCATATCGCCACAGGGTCGACCGCGCGCGGGCCTCACTCACCCGCCGCACCTAATAGCGCGCGGCGCAGCGATGGCTCGCTGGTTTTTTCCGAGAGCCAAATATCCATAAAGCGCTTGGCAAATACCGCGTCTTTTATTTCTCCGGTACGGCCACCGTTATGATATAAACGTAACGTACCGTTTGGAATGAATACCGCCGTAAACCGGTCTTTTTTGGCAACATCCACAAACGCTTTATCGAGAAAGGCGCGGTAGCGGGACTGATCAGCGGCGGCGATCTCCTCCTGCCCAACCATCTCGGCAATGGTGCGCTCGACCAGTTCATCACGGCTGAAACTCATGCGATAAGTGAGAGTGAGAGCGAAGGGTTTCGCGTAGGACCAGGGGCTGGCATCCATCCATAATGCGGCATCGTAGGCGACGAACATCAAGCGGCTTAACTGACCGGTACCGTAAGGCTCCGGGCTTGTGATCGCGGCGGGGATTTCACTGGGACGCAGGGGAGCTTTATCCTTGGCATGCGCAACCGTACTGAACATGAGGCAGATCGTACTCACCATAACTAAACCAAATTTCATAATACATTCCCGGCAATGCGTTGCGTTTTGATGAAACTATGCTATGCCTCACTTACCGTTTTTTCGCAACCACTACCTCATCAAGGTCATGCCCATGCGCTGCACCGCCAAGATCCTCGCATTCATCCTCTTCGGATTAGGAGTTACCATGTTCTCATTCAGTAAAGCCCGTGCCGAAAGCCAAAGCGGTAGCGCCTATGATTACAGCTTCACCACCTTGATCGGCGAAAAGCCCATGCCCCTTTCCGCCTATCGTGGTAAGGTGCTGCTGGTCGTAAACACGGCATCGCAATGTGGCTTCACCAAGCAATATGGCGGCTTACAAAAACTCTACGACACCTATCGCGAGCGCGGACTGGTGATTATCGGCGTGCCCAGCAACGATTTTGGCGAACAAGAGCCCGGTAGCAGCAGCGAGATCGCCGAGTTTTGTAAACTCAATTATGGCGTAACGTTCCCGATGACTTCCAAACAAGTGGTCAGCGGGGATGAGGCGCACCCGTTTTACCTTTGGGCAGGGGATACGCTCGGCTTTGGTACGCGCCCGAAATGGAATTTTCATAAATACCTGGTCGGGCGTGATGGACGGGTGATCGATCACTTCAACTCGACCACGGGGCCGGATTCTTCCTCCCTGATTGAGGCCGTTGAAAAAGCCTTGGCCGAAACACCCAGCGCGACGTAAATGCTGCACCGGGCCTTCACCCGCACACGTCGCGCCACCGCATCGCTACTGGCGAGCTATGCGGTTGCTTGCCCTGCGCCCCCCCATACATCCGCGCGGCATTGGGGCGGCATTTTTTCCCTGCTATTTATTTATTTCATTTGCTCGCAACTGCTCTTTAACGCGACGTTCTTTTACCATGTCGGCCTCTATGGCTTACTGATCCCGTCGTTTTTATTGGCGATCTACCATGGCTACCTGCCACGTCATTATTGGCCACATAGCGCGCATGGTGCACTGCTCGCCGCATTCTTTGTGGCGCTCATGGTGCATGCGATGGTCTGGACCTATGACGATCAGTCGCTCGCACGCAGCCTACGCGATATTGCGCTCAATGGCCTGTTCGTACTCATGGCGCTGCGCTTTTTTTCCTACCGCGAAGCGCATCTTCGATGGCTCGTCAAAGCCCTCATCGTCACCGTGCTGGTCATGGGCAGTGGCACGTTGCTGCATTATCTGTGGATGGGCGATTTCAGCACCCGCATGGACCTGATCGGCCGCGCGCACAACCCCATTCCGATTGGCAATATTTACGCCATGGTCGCACTGGCCGCCGGCTGGCTTTGCACGCAACCAGGCACCCATCGTCACTGGAAATATGCCGGCATGTTTTGTATTCTCCTGGTGCTGGCGTGCATCATCGTTACCACGCAGCGCGGCCCATTGCTTGGGCTTGCGGTAGGTGGCGCGGTCGTATGCGCTTACGCCATGCAACGACGGATGTTCGTGGCGCTTATCCTGCTTGCTGCACTGCTCATCGCGGATTTCATGCACTACCATCTGCGCGGTATATCGTGGTTATCGCTCGACGCCGCCTACCGCAGCATCGAACATTTCTTCACGCGCCGCGATTCTTTCCGCTTACCCATCTGGCAGCATGCGATCGCCCTCATCGAGCAACGCCCATGGCAAGGCTATGGCTTACAATCACGCTTTATGGTCGAAGGCATCGAAGGCGGGGTCAACCCGCATAATCTCGTGCTGGGCGTATTATATTATACCGGGGTGATCGGCCTGTTTTTTTTCCTGCTGCCGCTGCTACGCGCACTGATCGAAACGGTCGCACAACCCGGGCGCGCACCCGCAGTGCTGGCACTCATCTGGCTCGTTCATGGGCTGGCCGCCACCGCCACTAACCTTGCCCACCCGGTCAAGGCCGCTGCCCCGATCTGGATGATTTACTGGTTGCCGATCGCGCTCGCGTTTGCCTATGCGCGCCCCACTCAGAACCACTCGGTCGGCCACGCATAGTCGCGGCTGAAGCCAGTGCCCAGGGTGGCCTCGACCACATATTGCGCGACGAGTTGTTCGTTAAACTGGGCATGCGCGATCCGCCAGCCGTTAGCGG
Organism: uncultured Azospirillum sp.; assembly: GCA_964652475.1. Lineage (GTDB taxonomy): Bacteria > Pseudomonadota > Alphaproteobacteria > Rickettsiales > UBA3002 > QFOX01. The sequence continues at coordinate 28,865 of CAZZCK010000011.1, read as the reverse complement.
CGATGCGTTGGCGTTCGTCGTCATGGGCCACGAAAAATCGTAGCTTCTCGTATAACTGCTCGTAGCTATCGACATAGACCAGCGCGTCATCGCCATAGATCGCGTGCAAGCGATTCGCGGCATGGGTGAAGGTGAGCAAGCCATTGCCCAAGGTTTGCGAAATCCGGTCGGAGGAATAAAGATACATTTCCTCATCCGTCGCCGCGCGAATGATGCCTTTGGTGGTTTGTCGGTGGCTGAGGTTTAAGGCCATGCGGCAGTTACCAAGGGCCTGATGAAACTGAATCCCAAAAATTTCGGGTGCACCATCGAACCCATGAAAATGCGGCCTGAGTTCTGGAACATCCGCTTTCACCTGACGCGGCCAATCCAGCCGATAATTGCCGCGGTAATCGCCCGTCGTGGTCGTCGCGCGCACCGCGTAAAACACATCGTAGGGCTGGTCGCTACGCGTATGGGCCTGATGGGTCTCGATCGAGCGGTCGATCGGGTTAGGCATGAACGCCACGCGATGCCCCGGGCGGCTAACTTTTTTAAGCACTGGCCCGGCAGTGGTGACAAACGTCGCATCGAGCACATCGCTTTTGCGTGCGATGTTAAAAAAAGTGGATTCCATGAACATCGGGTCGAGATTGAACTGCGCGGCGGCGGCATCCGGTACGATCGCGCGGGCGCGGCGCACCGTTTCCTTGGTGATGATATCGGCATGGCCGAAGAGAAAAAACTCCGGGCGAAAATGTTCAACCACCTCGAGCAGCCGGGCATTCGCTTTGCGCATCCCGCCCGGATTTTTGCTGCTGCCCCAAATATTGCTATGGCGCGCCGTGTCATGGTCGCTGAAAAATAAGACATTATGGCCGTTACGGGTGAGGCCGTTGTAAAGCTTGCGGTTGATGTCGTAGAACCGCGCGCCGCGATAGCGCTCATTGCCATTGCCGATCTGTAAAATGCGCATAGGAATCCTTATCTGACCTTCGATTACGTACCCCCATCGCACCCATCCGACAAGCGCTGTCTATCCCATTGCTTCTGGTCGGGTGATGGTCCACTCTAAATCACCCCTGAATAACTCGACCGGGTCACTTGCAATCTCATTTACCCTATATATAGTAGCCGTCTTAGGTTTAGCCCACTAAGTGACGTGGTGTGTCGATGTTCAAGCGCAGTCAACAGGATGTCTCCGATAGCTCGAAGCACTGGTATCAGGATAAGTACCAGCAGGTGCTCAGCCAGCGCAATATCCTGGCCCTGATTGCTGTCGTCTCGCTCGTCGCAGCGGTGATTTCGGCCTTTGCCGTCATGCGCTTGGCCCCGCTCAAATCAGTCGACCCCTACCTGATTCAGATCGAAGAAAAAACCGGCATCACGCAACGTGTGATTCCCCTGACGCGGCAGGATTACACCGCCTATGAAGCGGTCGACCGTTACTTTGCCTCAAGCTATATCCGTCTGCGCGAGAGCTATAATTTCAACATCCTGCGCTATAACTATAATGTCATCCGGCTGATGAGCAGCGCCGATTTATACCGCCGCTTCAAGGTGCAGGCCGACCCAAGCGTTGAAACCAGCCTGGCCAAACGCCTGGGCACGTTCGGGCAGCGCGATGTAAAAATCCGCAACATGGTGCCGATCACCAACCCGGATGCGCGCAAAGGCAGCCAAGGCGGCTCGCGCATTTTGCAAGCGCGCATTACCACCACGGAAAGCTTGCCCAATCAGGGGGACAAAATCGAGCAATGGGTCGTAACCGTCACCTATGAATATGCCGATTTAAGCCTCGACCAGGATGAGCAGCTGCTCAACCCGCTTGGGTTTACCGTCACTTCCTATCAAATCCAACCCGAGATATTATAATGGTAGCGCATCGATCATCGGTAAGGACATACCTGCTAGCAGCGCTGGGGCTGGCCCTGATGCTGGCCACGCCAGCGATAGCCGCACAGCCCATCGCCGCCGATACCCGTATCAAAACCTTGGTCTTTAACCCCAATGAAGTCTTCACCGTTACCACCCATTACGGCTATCAAAGCAATATCGAATTTGGCGCAAAAGAAACCATCGAGACCATCTCGGTGGGCGATCGCATTGCCTGGCAGATCACCCCGGCGGGGCGGCGGCTATTCATCCGCGCGCAGGAAGAAAATGCCCAAACCAATATGACGGTGGTCACCAACCTGCGTGCCTATCAGTTTGATTTGCGCTCTTCGGCAGCCAATGCCGTGTTTGGGAGCGAGCAGCTAACCTATGTGGTGCGCTTCTTCTACCCCGAGGATGCGCAGGCCGGGTTACTGCCACCACCGGCCAGTTTCTCGCAAGCCCCCCAGCAACCCGAACCGTTACTAAGCCAACCCCTTCGCCCCGTCGCTATAGCAGCGCCGCAACCATCGCCACCGCCAGCGCTGCGCCCGGTACCACCACAAGCGGCACCAGCACCCATTGCAACGACAGCAGCCGCCATCGCAGCCACTCCACCGCAACCCGTGTTCAATTACCGCTACACGTTCAGCGGGCCGGATTATGCCGCCCCCTTAAAGATTTTCGATGACGGCAAAAGCACCTTCTTCAAATTTCCCGCCCAGGCAGTGCCACAAATTGCCGTCGTCACCGCCAAGGGTGAAACACTGGATGTGCCCGTGCGCCGCACCAGCGATGGCTTGATCGCGGTCGGCGTGGTCGCGCCACGCTTCAGTGTGCGCCAAGGTGCCGACCAGGTGCTCGTTTATAACGAAGCCGGCGGGGTGCTCTAATGGCCGACAAAGACGACGACGAAGAGAACGACGGCCCGGCCAATAACCCGTTTGAGTCGATGCCGCCCGAGATTGAGGGGACGGTGAACGGCAATGGGGATGCGGATGCGCTCGGCCAATCCGCCCCAGGGGTTGCGGCCAATAAGGGTAAAACCTTTATCGTGCTCGGCCTCGTTGGGCTGATTGTGCTGTACTTGCTCTACACGATTTTCTTTGGCGGGTCGGATGCACCCGAAGATGTCAAACCCAAACAAATCACCGTCGCCCCCAAAACTGTCGAGCCGCCGCCCTTGCCCGTGGTCGACCCCGAGCCGGTAGTGCCCTTACCGCCGATCGTACCGCCCAGCATCCCCGAGCCGATTTCGGTGCCTGAGAATCTCAACCCCCTCACCCCGAAGGACGACGGTGCCGTACAAGCCCAGGCCCAAGCGCGGCTACGCTCGGGCATGATGATCAAAGACGAAGGCGGCGGCGGTGGGCTCGGCTCGATCCTTGGCGGCAGCAGCACCCCCGCCCCTGCCACCCCGACCGATCCGAACAGCCAGTTCGCCGCTTCGCTCGCGAACTCGACCACCGAGCGGGTCGAAGCAACCCGTATCAGCGATCTGCGCCGCACGGTCGCGCAGGGCCGCATCATTCAAGCCACGATGGAGTCGGCACTCAACACCGATTTGCCCGCACCGATCCGTGCGATTGTCTCGCGCGATACCTATGGCGAGGCCGGTAATGTGCCGCTCATTCCCAAAGGCTCGCGGCTAATCGGCAGTTACAACACTACCCTCACCTCGGGCCAAACCCGCGTGTTCGTGGTCTGGACACGGGTCATCCGCCCGGATGGCGTCGATGTGCTGCTCGGTTCACCGCTCGTCGATGCGATTGGTCAGGCTGGGGTTTCCGGTCAGGTTGATTCGAAGTTCCAGGAAATTTTTGCCCGCTCATTGCTTTCAAGCGTCATCAATATTGGCGTCGGCATTGCTTCCAACGAAATTGCCGGTGGCTCAACCTCGACCACGAATAGCGGCTTTGGCTCGCAAACCACGGGTGATTCGGCAAGCACCGCCACCACCAACGCACTCAACCGCCTCGGCTCGGTGACGGATGGGTTCATCCAGCGTTTCTTGAATGTGCAACCGACGATTCTTGTCGATCAGGGCACCCCGGTGAACGTCTTTGTCAACAAAGACCTGATTTTCCCAAGCGACGCCGCCGGCGCCCGCACGATACCCTAACCCCCAACCCCTAAACCCTCCCTTATGTCACTCACCGCACTCGACACCTTCCTTGAACCCTTGAGCAAGCTTTTTGCGGAGGAGGGCATTCAGGAAATTTCGATCAATCGCCCGGGCGAAGCGTGGGTTGAAAAGCACGGCGATATGCGCCACGAGGTGATCCCTGAACTTACCCACGAGCATCTGCACGCGCTCGCCCATCTCATCGCGCAATCGACCAGCCAAAGCATCAGCGAGGAAAAGCCCCTGCTCTCGGCCACCCTGCCCAGTGGTTACCGCGTGCAGGTTGTCTTCCCACCCGCCTGCGCGGATGGGGGGATTGCCATGTCGATCCGCAAACAAGCGGCGCTGATGATGACGCTCGACACCTACGAACAGCTCGGGGCATTCGCGCAAACCAAAACCGGCCTTGGCGTGCATGACCCAATGGATGATATATTGGGCGAACTTTATGCCAAGGGCGACGTGAAGGGTTTCATCACCCAGGCGGTGAAGTTCAAAAAAAATATCATCGTCAGTGGCGGTACCTCGACCGGGAAAACCACCTTCATGAATGCAGCACTCGGTGCCATCCCCGCGAACGAGCGCATTATCACCGTCGAGGATGCGCGCGAGGTACAGATCACCCACATACCCAACCGCGTGCATATGATGGTGAGCAAAGGCGGCCAGGGCCGCGCGAAGGTAACAACGCAGGAGCTGATCGAGGCCTGCTTGCGCTTGCGGCCGGATCGTATCATCGTCGGCGAGTTACGCGGCGCCGAGGCATTTTCTTATCTGCGTGCAGTCAATACCGGCCACCCGGGGTCAATCGCCACCATCCATGCCGATTCGCCGGTGCTGGCGATTGAGCAGCTGATTCTCATGATCATGCAGGCGGATCTCGGCATCACGCGCGAGCAGATCAAAGCCTATGTCGAGTCGGTCATCCAGGTCATCATCCAGCTCAAGCGCGGCGAAAAGGGCCGCCGCTTCGTCAGCGAGATTTATTTCAAGCCCGGCGGACAGTAAGCAAGGGTTTAGGGGCTAGGGTTTAGGGTATAAACGGTTAACCTAAACTCGACTATCTTCTTCAAAATCGCTATATACTTACACTGGACCCTAGCCCCTAAACCCTATACCCTCCATTTATGCCTGAACATGTTAAATCCATCCTCAATAAACTGGTGCTGGTCACCATCGTCAGCGCGACGCTGCTGATCCCGACCTATATCGGCACCATGGTCGGCTTTACGCTCGGCCATCGTTACCTCACCAAATTGCAAAACCAAACCCCGGCCTCGCTCTTCACCTATGTGCAATCAGCCAGCAATCCGCTTGGCATTCTCAAAGGCTACCGCGACCTCAACCGCACGGTCACCCAATACAAAGCCTACCCGCAATACCGTGAGGCGTATTTCAACGCAGCATTTGACGTGAAATTTTATGGCCCCGTCGGTGCGGGCTTGTTTCTTGGCTTGTTCACCCTCTTTCTCATGCGCGCGCCTTTGATGGATTTTCGCCCCTACCGCAAGAAGGAAAAAATCCACGGCGATGCGAAATGGGCCACCGAATCCGACCTCAAACGCGCCAAACTGCGCGCGAAAAAAGGGCTGCTCATGGGCCGTACCGGTGCCGCCAATTACCTGATTGCGGATGATTTCCAGCACGTACTTTTATTTGCGCCAACCGGCTCGGGTAAAGGGGTTGGCTTTGTGATCCCGAACCTTCTGTTCTGGGAAGAGTCGGTGATCTGCCACGATATTAAACTCGAGAATTACGAACTCACCTCGGGCTATCGCAACAAAAAACTCAATCAGCCCTGCTATGTCTGGAACCCGGCGGACCCCAACGGGGTTTCGCATTGCTATAACCCGCTCGACTGGATCTCGGATAAGCCCGGCCAGATGGTGGATGATGTGCAGAAAATCTGTAACCTCGTGCTCCCCGAGCAGGAATTCTGGCAAAACGAAGCCCGCTCGCTGATGCTTGGCATCATTCTCTATCTATGCGCCGTGCCCGAAAAAGTGACCAGCTTTGGCGAGGTCGTACGCACCATGCGTTCGGACGATGTGGTCTATAATTTGGCGGTGGTGCTCGATACGATCGGCGGTAAAATCCACCCCGTTTCCTATATGAACATCGCGAGTTTTTTGCAAAAAGCGGATAAGGAACGCTCGGGCGTGGTCTCGACCCTCAACTCCGCGCTCGAACTATGGGCCAACCCGCTGATCGATACGACGACCGCGAGCTCGGATTTCGATTTGCAGAATTTGAAGAAAAAGAAAACCAGCATTTATGTCGGCGTGACCCCGGATAACTTACAGCGCCTCGAACCGCTGCTCAAAGTTTTCTATCAACAAGCGACCGACTTTTTAACCCGCCAAATGCCGAAAAAGGATGAGCCGTTTGGCGTGATGTTCATGCTCGATGAGTTTCCGTCACTGGGTGAAATGCCGCAGTTTCAAATCGGTATCGCGTATTTCCGTGGCTTTCGCGTCAAACTATTTTTGATCGTTCAGGATACCCAGCAGCTCAAAGGCATCTACGAAGAAGCGGGCATGAATAGCTTCCTGTCGAACAGCTATTACCGCGTCACCTTCTCGGCCAACAACATCGAAACCGCGAACATGATCTCGCAATTGGTGGGCAATAAAACCGCGAAGCAGGAATCGCATAACAAACCCAAATTCGTTGATTTCAACCCCGCCTCGCGCACCATGCAGGTCTCGGAAACGCAGCGTGCGCTGCTGCTGCCGCAGGAAGTCATCCAGCTACCACGCGAGGAGCAAATCATCCTGGTCGAGTCGTTCTCTCCGATTAAATGCAAAAAAATCATCTACTACAAAGATGCGTTTTTCAAAAAACGCTTGCTGCCGCCGATCACCTTGCCGGTGCAGGAACCCTACGATCCGCGTAAGAAAAAGGTTGCCGCCGCACCGCCACCGCCACCACCGGGTAGTGATACCAAATCCGGCGCCCCGGCCACGACCTAGCGCCGTATCAATACCGCAAATGCACCAAGCGGCCGGATTGTACCGTCACATCATGCCAGCGGGCGGCATCAAATTCGATTATCGCGCAAGCGGCGGTGGGAAATTTCACGAGCATTTTATCGGCATCCGTTTCATGCAGGCAGCTGCCGACGAGCAAGCCAAGCAGCCCATGGGCGCCTGGGTTATGACCGACCATCAGCAGGCTGTGCACCGCATCATCGGTCTCTTGTGCTAACGCCAGCATATCATGCACGCTGGCAAGGTAGAGCTTGTCGCTCAAAATAGTCGGTACGTTGGGTGCGATGAGCACCAATGTCTCGCGCGTGCGGGTCGCAGTCGAGCATAGCGCGGTATCCGCTACGAAACCCTGCTCGAGCAGCCACGCGCCCAAAGCTTTGGCATCGCCCATACCGCGCTCGCTAAGGCCACGGGCATGGTCGCCGCCCACATCTTCCTCAACTGCTTTGGCGTGGCGAACCAGGATCAGCCGGCGGATGCCACGCCGAAGCTTACCATCGTCGACAGCGTAGGCGGGTTGTGTTGATGGTGGCTTTGCGCTAGATTGCATAAAGCTACTCATAGCATCTCGCGCACACGACACAAGCAGGCAACGCCCATGACCAGCAAAAAAATGACGAAAAAGCTCCCCGCTCCGTCGCTCGACGCCAAGGTGGTCGCCGCCCATTTCACGCGAGCAGAGCACCGCTTCATCAACCGCGAGCTTAGCTGGCTGGCCTTCAACACCCGCGTGCTTGAAGAAGCGCAAAACCCCCGCAACCCGCTGCTCGAGCGCGTCAAGTTCCTCTCTATTTGTGCCACCAACCTCGATGAATTCACCATGGTGCGCATCGCCGGGCTGATGGATCAGGTCGATCACGGCGTGCATGTTCCCTCGGCGGATGGCCTAAGCCCGATTCACCAACTGCATCTCATTCATGCGAGTGCAACTAAGCTCATCAACGCACAGCAACAATGCTGGATTGGTTTGCGCAAGGAACTGGCAAGCGTTGGGGTGCATGTAATCGGACCAGAAAAATTGCCGCGCGCGCTAAGCCGCGAAGATCTCACCTGGCTACGTGAGTATTTTACCGCCAATATTTTTCCGCTCCTCACCCCGATGGCGGTCGACCCCGCCCACCCCTTCCCGTTCATTCCGAATTTAGGCATGGGCCTGGTGCTCGAAATGTCGCCGCCGCGCCGCCCGAGTAAAAAAATGATCGCGATGGTGCCATTCCCGCAAGCCCAGCCACGTTTCATCGAACTCGGCGTCGGCAAGCCCAGCCGCCTGCTTGCGCTCGAGGAAGTGATTGCGCTGTGCTTTGAGGATATGTTCCCAGGCTTCACCCTGCATGGCTCGGGCCTGTTTCGCATTGTACGCGATTCGGATCTTGAGATCGAAGACGAGGCCGATGATTTGCTACGCAACCTCGATATCGCCGTCAAAAAGCGGCGCTATGGACAAGTGGTGCGGGTCAAAACCAATCATGGCGTACCGCCACATTTGCTGCAATTCATGCTCGATCATTTGCCGGCCGAAAGTTCCGACGTGACCGAAGTGGATGGCATGGTTGGGCTTGCCAGCCTTACTGCGCTGTATAATTTACCCCGCCCGGATTTGAAATACCCGCCCTTCACAGTGCGCTTCCCCGAGCGCGTGAATGACTTTGATGGCGATTGCTTTGCGGCTATTCAGGCGAAGGACATTATCGTCCATCACCCCTACGAAAGCTTCGATGTGGTGGTCCAGTTTCTTGAGCAAGCCGCGCGCGACCCGCAGGTGGTCTCGATCAAGCAAACACTCTATCGCACCAGCCATGATTCACCGATCGTGAAAGCGCTGATCGCCGCCGCCGAGCATGGCAAAAGCGTCACCGCATTGGTCGAGCTCAAAGCCCGCTTCGACGAGGAAGCCAATATTCGCCTTGCCCGCAATATGGAGCGTGCCGGGGTGCAGGTGGTGTACGGTTTCGTCGATATGAAAACCCACGCCAAAATGTCGCTGGTCACCCGGCGCGAGCATGGCAGTTTGCGCAGCTATGCGCATTTCGGCACCGGCAATTATCACCCCACCACAGCCAAATTTTATACCGATCTTTCCTACTTCACCTGCGCACCCACCCTCTGTCAGGATGCGGGCTATGTGTTTAACTACATCACCGGTTATGTGAAACCGGTGAAGTTCAATAAACTCTCGGTAGCACCGCTCACCATGCGCAAGCATGTGATGAAATTGATTGCGGCGGAAATCGAGTTCGCGCGCGCAGGCAAGCCCGCCAGCATTTGGGCGAAGCTCAACGCACTGATCGATGAAGACGTGATTGATGCGCTGTATGCGGCCAGCCAAGCGGGCGTGAAAATCGACTTGGTGGTGCGTGGCATTTGTGCGCTTAAGCCTGGGATCGTCGGCTTTTCCGATAATATTCGCGTGCGCAGTATTGTCGGCCGCTTCCTTGAGCATGCGCGCATTTACTGCTTCGGTAATGGTGCGGCGATGCCGTCGCCCACGGCCAAGGTCTATATCAGCTCGGCGGATTGGATGGCGCGCAACCTCGACCACCGGGTCGAGGCGATGGTGCCGATTGAGAATGCCACCGTGCATCGTCAGGTGCTCGATCAGATCATGGTCGCGAATTTGAAAGACGAACGCCAGACCTGGCTACTACAGCCCGATGGCACCTACCGCCGTATCAGCAATGCACCCACGGCGTTCGCCGCGCATGATTATTTCATGACCAACCCATCGCTTTCGGGCCGTGGCAAGGCATTGGCGCAAATGACCGCCAATGTGGGGGACGCACCCGCACCGGCGGTGAAGCCGACCGCCAAAAAGAAAGTAAAGAAATGAATTCTCTCTTTCGTGAGTGTTATGCCTATACGCCACGTGCGAGGGGTTGGCGCGTGCAAGCGGGGCCGTTAAATAACCAACTGAGTATGGCTACAACACCGCAATTAGCCATAGAAACAGCACGGAACTGATCATGACCATCACCTACAATATCCCGACCGCTGATCAGCCCAAGGGCCTCATTGCGATTATCGATATTGGATCGAACTCGGTGCGCATGGTGGTGTACCATGCGCTCAAGCGTGTACCGCTGCCGTTGTTCAACGAGAAATACATGTGCGCCCTTGGCAAAGGTCTGGCCCGCACCGGCAAGCTGAACCCCGAGGGGGTGAAACAAGCCGAAGGCGCGATTGCACGCTTCCTCGTCATGGCCAACCGCTTGCAAGTCGCAAGCCTCGATATCATTGCCACCGCTGCCGTGCGTGATGCCAGTAATGGTGGGGCCTTCGTACGAAGCTTAGAAAAAACGCATGGCATCGATATCCGCGTCATCAGTGGCGAGCATGAAGCCGAACTTGCCGCCAAAGCGGTGCTATCATCCTTCCACGAGCCATTTGGGATTTCGGCGGATTTGGGCGGCGGGTCGATGGAACTCGCCAATGTCGAGCGCACCACCGTCGGCGCGCGCGCAAGCTGTCACCTTGGAAGTTTACGCATTCTCGATGCGACGGACGGCAAACGCGACCGTATGGAAGAACTGATTAAGACCGAGCTAAAATCCATCCCCTGGCTCAAGGAATCGGCACCGCCTTGCATCTATGCGATTGGCGGTGGCTTTCGTGCCCTGGCCAAACTGCATATGAAAAAAAGTAACTACCCGCTCAACCTCGTGCATGAATACCATATGAGTCGCCGGGCGGTGAGCCAAATGCGTGAGCGTTTGCTTGAAATGTCGACCACTGAACTGATGGCGCTACCGGGAATTTCGGAAAAACGTGCGAGCACCGTCGTGCCCACCGCGATGGTGCTGCAGCAATTACTGAGCGTGACGGGTGCGCCGGAAGTACGCTTTTCGGTGAGCGGTATTCGTGAGGGATTTTTCTTCGACCTGCTCGATGCACGCACGCAAAAAGAGGATGCGCTGATCGCGAGCGCCAACGATCTCGCCGCCCTCATCGGTCGCAGTGGTAGCTATGGCCGTGAGCTCGATGAATGGATGACGCCACTGTTTAACACCGAGCCCATCGCCTGGCGGCGCATTCGCCGCGCCTTGTGCAAACTCTCGGAGTTGGCCTGGAGCATCGACCCCAATTTCCGCGCCAACTGGGCCTATCAGCGCATCGTGCAATCCTCGCTTAAAGGGATTGACCACAAAGAACGCCTGATGCTGGCGCTTGCCCTTTACTACCGCTATCAAGCACGTTGGAAAGGCGACAAAAGCGAGATCAAACTGCTCGACGAACGCGAGCGTTTATGGGCGCGCTGTGTTGGCTTATCCGCCAATCTGGCATTCCAACTTTCCGGCGGACGCAGCGGCAATTTGTACCATGCCAAACTGTCGTTTCATGATAGTGAAGTTGCGCTCGCGCTCGATGAAGAAGCCGCACCGCTGCGCACCGAAGCGGTCGAAAAACGGCTGCTCGGGTTGGGCGAAGCGCTCAGGGCTTTCTCCAATTTTGTCATATAGCGTTGCTTGCTCCAGGCCTCGACCCCGAACTGCTTCAAATGCTCATTCACGTATTGCGTATCGAGTAGTTCATAGCCCGCCGCACGTAATATCTCGACCAGCTGCACCAGCGCCATTTTGCTCGCATCGGTCGCGCGGCTAAACATGCTCTCACCAAAAAACGCCCCGCCGAGCGAGACACCGTAAAGGCCGCCGATGAGGGTGGGAGTGCCTAGTGCTTGGTGCCTGGTGCCTGGTAAGGAGGATGCTGCAGGGGAACCTTCTTCCAACCTGTCCCCTACAGAGGAAGAGGCGACAATGCTCGTGGCGACGACTTCTTCACTCGACTCTCGACTCTCGACTCTGGCCACTCCCTTCTGCCACACCTCAATACTATGCGCATGGCCGGCATGAAATAACGTGGTATAAAGCGCAACAATGGTCTCGTTGATCCATGTCTCGTGGCGGTCGTTGGTAATGGTCCCACAGGCGCGAATCACCTGCTCAAACGCAGTATCGACGGTGATCGTATAGGCGTGTTTTTTCATGCTCCGCGCCAGCCCACGCGGAATGTTGAATGTCTCAAGCGGCAGCACACCGCGCTCCTCGGGGCTGAACCAATACAGCTCGGGGTCGTCTTTCGTCAGCGCCATCGGGAAATAGCCGTTGGCATAGGCGGCGAGTAATTGGTCGGGGGTGAGGGCTGTCATAGCAGTGCCTGGTGCTTGCTGCCTGGTGCTTGGAAAACCTCGGCACGACATCGTAAAAAACCAAGCACCAGGCACCAAGCACTAAGCACCACTTAACGCCTCAATCGCCATCGCATAGCCCTTCGCGCCCAACCCGCAAATGCTTTTCTTGGCGAGTGGCTCGATGTACGAATGGTGACGAAATGTTTCGCGTGTTTTGGGGTCACTCAGATGCACTTCGATAATCGGCACGGATACCGAGCGCAGCGCGTCATGCAGCGCGACGGATGTGTGCGTATAGCCCCCTGCATTGATGATGATGCCGCCTTTGCGATGCGCCACTTCCTGCACCCAGTCGATCAGCACGCCCTCATGGTTGCTTTGGCGAAAATCAATTACCACCTCGTAGGCTTTCGCCGTTTTTTCGCATAGCAACTTAATATCGGCAAGGGTGGTGGTGCCGTAGATTTCCGGCTCGCGCGTGCCGAGCAAATTCAGGTTCGGCCCGTTGATGATGGTGATGGTTTTGGTCATACTGCCTCTTGTTGCGCTTAGCACTAAAATCACCTAAACACCCTTCATGCTTACCACATCCAGCACCATCGCGCAAATCACTGTCAATGGGCAGGCACGGCCTGCAGCGAATTTGAAAATGATAAGTGACTTGATTGCCGAATTATCGCTCGATGCGCGTAAGGTAGCGATTGAGCGCAACATGGCCATTGTGCCGCGCAGCGCCTATGCCACCACCCCCATTAGGGATGGCGACGCGATCGAGATCGTCGGCTTCATCGGGGGGGGCTGATGACGCTAGATTTGTCCTCGCGTAGCGTAAGCGAGCCGCTGGCGGCTGGGGTCAGCCCGCAGGGCGAAGGGGCCAAAGAGGCCCCTTCAATAGACCCTTTGCTCATCGCCGGTCGCGCGTTCACTTCGCGCTTACTCGTCGGCACCGGTAAATATACGGATATGGCCCAAACCAAAGCAGCGATTGAGGCTTCGGGTGCCGAGATTGTCACCGTTGCCCTGCGCCGTGTGAACCTGGCCGAAACAGGTGCGGAGAGTTTGCAAGCCGCCATTCCTCCCGAAAAATATACATATCTACCGAACTCCGCGGGTTGCTACACGGCTGAGGACGCCGTACGCACCTTGCGCCTCGCCCGTGAGCTTGGCGGGTGGACATTGGTCAAGCTCGAAGTAATTGGCGACAGGCTAAGCCTGTTTCCTGACGTAGAGGAAACCTTGAAAGCCGCTGAAATATTGGTGCGCGAAGGCTTCGACGTGATGGTGTACACCAACGACGACCCGATTGCGGCGCGTAAATTTGAAGCGCTCGGGGTTGCCGCCATCATGCCGCTTGCTGCACCGATTGGCTCGGGGCTGGGCATTCAAAACCCGCTCAATATTCGCCTGATTGTCGAGCAATCCTCCATCCCCGTATTGGTCGATGCCGGGGTGGGCACCGCTTCGGATGCGGCGATTGCCATGGAGCTGGGCTGCGACGCGGTGCTGATGAACACCGCGATTGCGCAGGCACATCACCCGGTCATGATGGCACGGGCGATGAAGCTCGCCGTCGAGGCGGGACGCCTTGCCCATCTCGCCGGGCGCATGGAAAAGCGCACCCATGCCTGCGCCAGCTCGCCGCAAACGGGGTTGATCGGGGTGATGAGTTAACATCTGCCATGCCCTCACCCGAAACGCATTAAAAGCGTTTCGACCTCTCCCGATGGGAGAGGTTAACTCCGCTGCACCGCTAACAGAAAACATTGTAGTTTGGAGTATATTTCAGTCCATGCTGCGGGGGCAACCTCTCCCATCGGGAGAGGTCTAATTTCGTCTTCGAAATTAGGGTGAGGGCACCCAATATGAGCCCCAAAATTGAATCGGCGCTAACGCACCCGCGCCATGATGGCGTGCGGCAACTCACGAGCCATGATAATTTCCTGATCGGACTGGTCACCGACTTTATAGATATAATGCCCGACCGCCTTGAACCCAAACTGCGTGTACAGCGCTTGCGCCTTGAGATTTTCTTCCCACACACCCAAGTAAACCATGGATGCGGTGGTAATGCGCGGCAGCGATAAAATATGCAGCATCAGTGCTTTACCGAGGCCGCGCCCTTGATAGGCTTTATCGACATACACGCGGTGAATTTCCTGCGCGCCTTTGGGAATCGGCGGCTTTACCGGCAACCCCACCTGGCCGACTTTCGCATACCCAACCAGCGCGCCATCCACATGGCTCATGAGAATCGTGTCACCTGCCTCAAGCGCTGCGGCAAAAAAATCCGCCTTGCTATGCGTAGCCAAATGCGTCGCCAGATTTTCGGGGCGGTAAAGATGGCCAAATGCTTGCGTGAATGTTTTAGCCGCAAGCGCCGCAAGCGCTACACAATCGGCATGCGTCGCTTCAGTGATCATGGAGCACTCCTTTATGCCGCGTCAAGAAAACGGCCTTGTGGTTGCTGGCGATAGCTCAAGGCCTCGGCCAAATGAACGCGGCTCACATCCGTTGCTTGCTCCAAATCCGCAATCGTGCGCGCAATGCGCAGCACCCGCGTCAGCCCGCGCATCGATAGCTGCAAGCTGCGCGTCGCATGCTCGAGCAACTTACTACTCTCATCATTCAGTTGCACCATGGCTTGCAAGCCATCGCCGCTCACTTCCGCGTTGGTACGCACCGCAAGGTTCATGCGCGCGAAACGCTCCTGCTGCGCGATGCGCGCGCGGGCGACACGGGCGGCAACGCTGGCGCTTGATTCAGCATTCGCCGGGGTCAGCATCGACAGCGTATCGACCGCGGGCACATCGACATGCAGATCAATCCGGTCAAGCAGCGGGCCTGAGATGCGGCCCTGATAATCCCCCGCGCAGCGCGGCGCTTTGTTGCAGGCACGGCCCGCGTCATCGAGGTAGCCGCATTTGCACGGGTTCATCGCCGCGATCAACTGGAAGCGCGCGGGGTACGTCACATGCGCCTCGACGCGGGCGATCGAGATCGTCCCGGTTTCAAGCGGTTGGCGCAACGATTCAAGCACCCCGCGTGGGTATTCCGGCAGCTCATCCATAAACAGAACCCCGTGATGGGCGAGCGAAATTTCTCCCGGCACGGCTTTGCGCCCACCGCCGACCATCGAGGCCATGGAGCTTGAATGGTGCGGGTCACGGAAGGGCCGTTGGTTGGCGAATCCACCCTTCATCAGCTTACCCGCGACACTCGCGATGAGATTAGTCTCGAGCATTTCCTCGGGCATCATCGGTGGCAAAATACCAGGCAAGCAGGCGGCGAGCATCGATTTGCCCGAGCCCGGCGGGCCAATCATGAGCAGATTATGCCCTCCGGCCGCGGCAATCTCGAGCGCACGTTTGGCAATCGCTTGCCCGCGCACTTCGGCCAGATCGGGGCCTTTTGTTTCGCTTGTTTTGAGGCCCGCCACCGGTCGCGCCATCACCTGCTGGCCCTTGATATGATTAATTAGCGTAAGCAACGAACCCGGCGCCAGTATATCAATATCCCCCGCAAACGCCGCTTCCGCACCATTGCTCTCAGGGCAGATGATGCCTTTGTTTTGCGCTGCCGCACCGATCGCCGCCGGCAACACTCCGGCAACGGGCTGGAGCTGACCATCAAGCGCCAGTTCGCCCAAGCAGACAAATCCTTCAAGCGCATCGGCCGGAATCATCCCAAGTGCGACCAGCATGCCAAGCGCGATCGGCACATCAAAATGCGAGCCTTCTTTTTGTACATCGGCGGGGGCGAGATTGACCAAAATCCGTTTGGCGGGCAACTGCACACCCATCGAGCTCAAGGCCGCACGCACCCGCTCACGCGATTCGGCGACCGCCTTATCCGGCAGCCCCACGACGGTAAAGGCCGGCAACCCCGTACCCAAATGCACCTGCACCTCGACAGGCAAGGTCTCAATCCCTTGAAAAGCAACGGTGTGAATGCGGCTGACCATGCCTCACCCTAACCATACCGGCCCAAAATCCCAGCAAAAAATCAATTTATGGGGCGAGATCCGTCAGCTTTCGGCTATAAAACAGGGCCGTGAATGCATAATAAATATAAAGTAAATCAGACCGTTATTGGACTTTGAGCGTTTTTACGGCATTGCTAACGCAATCCTCATATTTTATTAGCGTTTCTTTAACCTGCCGCATGCATAGTGGGCTGACGATGGAAAAGCCGTACACCGAGCATCATGTCGCCAGCGAACCTGCCGCGCCCACGCGCGTCACGCCGCGGGGCCGTATGCCCAAAGCGAAAACACTGATCGCCTTTTCAGCGCTGATCATGCTGCTGTTTTGCGCCTTTGTCGCGTACCAGGCCTCCAAAGCCTACGAGCGCTCGATTATCGACGGCAAGGCCAACGCAGCGCGGCTCAGTCATATCGTCGCCGATCAGGTCAGCCTGACTTTGCTCGGGGTCGACTTGGTGCTGCACCGGGCGATCGAGCGGCAATATTTCAATACGTTGTTTGGCGGCACCTTGCCCAAAGATATTGAAAATAATTTTCGTAACTGGGTCGAGGAAACTCCGCAAATTGTGGCAATGATGCTGGTCAACGATCGGGGCGTGATGGAGATTACCGCCAATAAAACCGGCTACGAGCAATGGTATCGCTACAGCGAATCGGC
Organism: uncultured Azospirillum sp.; assembly: GCA_964652475.1. Lineage (GTDB taxonomy): Bacteria > Pseudomonadota > Alphaproteobacteria > Rickettsiales > UBA3002 > QFOX01. Next base: position 12,131 of record CAZZCK010000011.1, on the reverse strand, counting down.
CGAAAACGACCCCGCCTTTCAGGCCTTAAAAACCAGCGAAGAGCGCGAACTGTATATGGGTCAGCAACGCACGGCCAACCCGTTACACCCGCAGCTGATTGTCATGGCGCGCCGCATCACCCATATCGATGGTAGCTTTGGTGGCATGATTGTCGCCGCCATCGACCCACTTTATTTCAGCGATTTCTTTGCCTCAATCGACCAGGGTGACAACCGCTTCATGGCACTCATGCTCGATGATGGTACGAGCCTGTTCACCGGCCCGGGCGAGGATATCAGCCGCGATGCAATCACCGATTTTATCAGCGAGGACGCCGCCCAGAAACTCAGCAAAACTCGCACCAGCATCACCGATAGTAAAAGTGTGAATGATGCGATTAAAATTTATTCCTACACCCATCTGGGCAACTTACCGATCATCAGCGCCGTGGTGGTCGATGAAAAAGATTTCCTGAGCAGCTGGCGGCATGCGCGCAGCAAGGATATTTCGTTCCTGGCGATTTTCACTATTTTTGGTTCGGTGCTTTCCTATTTCGCGCTGACCATGGCCCGCCAGATCATGCGCGTCGAGGAGTCCGAAGCCGCGGCGATTCTGGCCAGCCAGGCCAAGTCCGAGTTCTTGGCGAATATGAGCCACGAGCTGCGCACACCACTCAATGCGGTCATCGGCTTTTCGGAAATGCTGGGTGCGGGCTATTTCGGCGCCCTCAACGACAAACAGAAAGAGCGGGTGCAGGATATCAATTTATGCGGCACCCATTTACTGCAACTGATTTCCGATATCCTCGAGTTCAGCAAAGGTGAGGCCGGGAAACTCGAGCTCTACGAAGAGGAGATCGATGTCCCCCGCGCGATCAGCGAGGCTACCCGCATTGTCGCCGAACGGGCCAAAGCCAAGCATATCGAACTGCATAGCGAGGTGGCGTCCTCGCTGCCACTGCTCATCGCCGACAAACGCAAACTGCGGCAAATTCTGCTCAACCTATTAAGCAATGCGATTAAATTCACGCCACCGCATGGCCATATCAGCGTCGGCGTGCGCATCGACAGCCACCGCCAGATGCATCTGACGGTGAGCGATACCGGCATTGGTATCGCGCAGGAAGATATTGCCAAAGCACTCGCCGTATTCGGCCAGGTGCACCGTAGCCAGAGCCACGAAGGCACCGGGCTTGGCCTGCCGTTATGCAAAATGTTCGCCGAGCTGCATGGCGGCAAATTGCAGCTCACCAGCGAGGTTGGGGTGGGCACCACCGTACGGGTAATTTTCCCCGAAGCCCGGGTGAAATAATCGCAATGTCACAGAATCTTCACATTGGCGACGGGCCAGTATGCTATACTCAACCTATGGTTCGATTGCGTCCGATGGTGTTGATGCTTACGGTGCTGGCGGTTACCTCCTGTCGGCCACCGAGCCTTTATTTCGTGCAACCCTCCGGGCCGCCGGAATACAAGCTCGGCTGGGAAGATGGCTGCGATACCGGCCTGGCAGCACAAGGCGGTGCCATCGCCAAAGCCGCGTATGGCTATAAGAAACGCCCCGAATTTCTGGATAATAGTATGTACAACACCGCATGGAACGAGGGCTTCACCTATTGCCGCTTCTCGCTCGACCCCGTCGATAAATCGCAGTGGTTTAATTAAAGCGCCGTAAGTCGATAGCCAGTTTTTCTCGAATCCCCAATCCGAAATCCCTCACACCTGCCTAACCCCGATCCGGCCCAATGCCGAAGCGATTGGGGTCGATCAGCCAGCGCGCGAAGCTGCCGCCGACGCCCTCGCCGACTTGCTGTTTCTGATCCCCTACGCTGCGCTGGCCGGTGACGAGCACCGATAACCCATCCTTCAAGCCTTGAACGGTTTTACTGATGCCATCGCGGTTGGCATTGCTTTCATAGCCCGCTTTGAAACCGGCCTGGAAATCACCCAGATTCGAGCCGCCGGGCAATGGCGCTGCTACTGCCCCTGAACCCGGGAAGCCACCGCCCAGCTGCGGTGCGTAGGTAGCCCCCAAGCCCGAACCAAGTTTTTGTGCGATGACCGGAATCAAGGTCAGCAGTTTTTGCATAATGATCGCGAGCAGAATCAGCGGGATCAGTCCTTTACCGGCCAGATCAAGCAAATTGCCGACCTGGTTCGATGCCGCCGGCGAAGTGATAAAATTCGGCGAGATCGGTTTTTTGGGGTCCTTGCATACCAGCTTACCTTTGCTGGCGTAATCGGCGTCACCTTTTTTGAGCGGTTTGCTCGGATCGTCCTTATTGACCACTTTGAAATCGCACAACGTGCAATAGCGAAAGGAGAAGCGGTTCGAGGTCGCCTCCACCTGCTCGGAATTATACATGATAATATCAGTCAGGTTGGTCAGCACATTGCTGCGACCAATATCCTTGCCGATGAGCAGCACGAACCCCAAAAAAGCAAAAAGCAAAATCACCTGCAAAGTGAACGACACCAGGTAGCTCAGCCAGCGATCGAAAAAATTCGTGGTTTGCTTGAACAGATAAAACGAGAGAAAAAACGGGGCGAGCATGAGCAGAAACGCAATGCCAACCAAGGCATAAATATAGCCAAACACCGCACGAAAGATGGTAATCAGCACGCTACCGATCAGCACCAGCGCAGCGTAGCCGAGTGCCGGCAGCGCCACGATCATCAGTCCGATGACGGCGAACACGCCATTTTTACAGAAATCCTCGTTTTGTTTTGCACCTTCCATGTCGGTCGCGAAATGGATCAGCATGGCCAGGAATTTGTCGAACTCCTTATAGATGTCGCCGCTGCTATTCACATCCGCCGAGGATAGAGTTTTGAGCACAATCGTCACCCCGTCGGTGATGCCGCCGATGAGAAAGCGATAGCCGTAACCGATGAGCAAATCGGCGTTGGTGGCAAAGGCGGTGATGAAGGCGATCTTGAGCAGAAACTTGATCGCCTCGCCACCACTGGCCGCCGTCAGGCCGATGGTGAAGGAGATGCCAAAAAAAACGACCGCCAGCGTCGCCGCGGCATAGACGGCGGGGGCCAGCTCGGTAATCATCCCGCAGAACATATGCCCCATGAGGTTGCTCGTCAGCTGCTCGAAATTGCAGATGAGAAACGAGAACAGATTTTCAAAGGTCAGCGTGGTCGGGCAGCTCGCACTCGAGAGCAATAATTGGCCTGCCGCGCGCCCGCCGCTGCAACGAAAATTCCCCAGGGTCAGTTCCTTACTCGCGGCGGCGGCCAATGCATCCGCAGCAGGAACCATCAGCGCGAGGATGGCGAAGAGCCCTACCCACAGCATGGCGCGATGGCGGTTCATGGTCATTGCGCCACCTCGGGCGTACGCCCCATCAAAGCGGCGAGTGTATCCGCGGGTGATGGGGCAGGTTTACCGCTGAGCGCCTGCACGATCGGTGCCGGTAAATCGGCAATCGCGGCGCGGATCACCGTCGCTTCCGCCCCACGCTTTTGCAACACATGGCCCGCACGCGCATCAATCACGCCGAGGCTTGCGACATCGCTTGGCGAAAACCCAAAGCCCATACTGTAGCCAGTGTCGGGGTATTTGTCGGGCAGGGCAAAGAGGGTCGCCGCTTTTTTCGCCAAAATCGGGGTATAGACTTTAGCGGCACTCGCCTCGATCTGATCGGTGAGCAGCATGAAGGCAGCATTGCTCGCACTTAAATGGTCGCACCAGGCGGCAATGCGTGCGCTGAATAGCGGCGTGTCGAGCATGGTAAACCCCTCATCGAGCACCAAAAGCGTTGGCTTACCGCTAAGGCTTGCAGTCAGCCGGTGCAGCAAATAGCCCATGAGCGGAATGCGCGTCATCGCGTCGGCCATCCAGCGGCTCACATTCCAACTGCTCAACACGCCGGGGGTGAAATTATCGCTGGGCATATCGAACAGTTCCCCATACGCGCCGCCTGCGGCATAGGGCATCAGCGCTTTGGCGAGCGCAGGGTCGGCCTCGCGCACATAGGCGATGAGGTTCGCCATACGCCGCTGCTCGGCGGGTAAAGCGAGCATATAATCCACCGCCATTTGGAAATAGCTCAGGCTGCTGCGGTTGAGCTGAGTACCGCTCGGGTCGATCAAGGTGGAGACCCACAAGGCCAAAAACTCGCGGTTAGTCGGGGTTGCGGCCAGCATGAACGGATTCAGCTTACAATCCGCCGCCCCGGGTGTCGCCGCAGTTCCACCCAGCGCCTCGATGAAGCGCGCGCCGCGCCCCTGCGTATCGAGATACCAGATGGTGAGCGGGAGCTTGCGCGCCTGCGCGATGAGAAAATGCGCCATATCACGATGGCCAGAACCAGGCTGGCCAAGAATGATACTATGTGCCGACCCCTCGCGGTGAAAATTGAAATAATACGGCGCGTCCTGCACTGTGGTGAACAGGCTAACCGGTGGCCCCCAGGGTGAGCCGTTCGCGTTGCCCATGGGCGCTGCCTGCAGGTTCACAAAGCCGGCGAGATGGTCGGTATCCACCGCACGTTTACGGGTGATAAAGGTGAAGTTCGCGGGCAGCTGCGACCAGTAGCATTCCTCAAAGCGCATATCCTCGCGCACCAGCAACATGCCCAGGCGGTTGAGCGCGCGCTGCACCATGCGCACGTTCGATTCCAGCTGATTCACGCTCGGCGCAATCAGAAATAATGTGGTTTGCTGCTGACCAAACCCTGGCGAGGCCTCGACGGTTTTTCCCCCCATCAGCCGCTCGATCTCGATCCATTTGGCAAGGTCTTTGTCACCACTCATGGTCAGGTAGGAAGCTTGTTTCTCATAGGCAGCGCGGGCCTGTTCGGCCCCCGTGAAATCAAAACATTGGCTGATAATCAGCTCGCACGGAATTTCGAGGAATTTGTCGATCCCAGCTAAGGTCGATTCCTTATATTCCTTGAGCGTCATCAGCGCCGCGAAACGCCGATGCCCGGCGGCACTGCGTACCTCCATCGCATTAAAGCCAAAGGTGATTTCGCCCCCCGTCAGCATCTGCGATAAATCCTGCTCAACGATCGGCATCGGCCGCTCTTCGAGGTTGATGAGTTTCTCCAGAAACTCTAGCTGCTCGCTGTAAAAAATCCCACTGCGCTCGACGGTCGTGAGTAGCCGCGCACCGAACGGTTTGAGCGTGGCAAGCAACGCCTTAGTCGTCGCGCTGAGGGCGGCCAGATGGTCGTTCATTTCGGCACTGCGTTTGGCGAGATCACGCTTACGAAACAGGCTTTGGCGCAGCACCTCAAATTCCGTGAGGCTGACGGAACCACTGGCATGCACAATCGTCAGGTAAAGCTCGTTGGTATAGCCGATGGCACTGGGCTGACTGGCCCGCCATGCTTCGTCGATTTTGCCACTCAGTACATCGGCAAAGCGCGCATGCGGTATCGATGGCTGCTTACGTCGCAGCGTATGCAGCCAGATCGCATAGCGTGTATCGGTGATATGGGTTTTGATCGCGGCACGCACTGCCTGGCGTAGGTTGCCGCTATGGCCCTGCTCATAGCCAAGACCGGTGATTTTGATGGTTTGTAACAGCTCGCCGTCTTTGGTGGCGATGGTCGATGGATCGAACAGGCAGGCATAGGGTACAAAGTCCGACTCGATCACATCGTCGGCAATATCCTGGAACGCTTCAAGTTCTTTGCTTGACCGCTCACCCTTTTTTTTGAGTCGCCTGGTGGGGAGAGTTTTTTTTAGCGCCATGCTAACCTGTCACCTTCGTCGCGGTGAATCCTCAGTCGCCCATTCCCTCAAATGTACGAGGGAGTTCGTGTAGAAAAGGGGTTGCTCTTACAAAAAGAACAACCCCATCAACCGTATGCGTTATTAAATGCAGCCCGTCGAGTTGCTCGATAATGCATCCACAATCGAAGGCGCACCGAAGATCACGCCAACGCCGATACCGACGATGATCGCCATCCCCCAGGAAACTTTACCCATGAGCGCACCAAGGCCAACGACGATGATCGCGAGGGTCGCAATCCCCGCACCGACCGGGCCGGTGAACCACTCCACCACGTTACATAATACTTCCGAAATCGCTGCCGGGTCGCTGGTGCCACCGCCACCACCGCCGCCGCCTGTGCTACCGCCGACGGAGAACCCAACTGCCGCCAACGCATCCGCCGGCAACAGCATCGCTGCATAGCCCGCAAACAATGCGAGCGCGAGCTGCATCATTCTTTCACCTGTAATCGTCCATTTCATTGCACACCTCCTCGAAAAATGTTCCAGATAACCGTGGGGTCACCCCGCACTCTAAACAACGATTATTCCGTAGTCAGATATTAGCATAATTTTGTGACAGTTTTATGACAATTTTATGACAATCGTCACATTATTGTCATCATTGGGTGTTTAGCGCGCACTGAATAGGCAAGGATTCGCACGCAAAACGCACTCAGTTCATGGCCGAAATTTTTTTATTATCTTATTGTTATTAAATATCTATTTTTGTTTTATTGGAGATAAAATCCGCTTCAAGCCATCGCATGATAGGGCCATATTATTAATTCTTTTTAGGGTTGAATAATTAATAGTCACGCACCCGATCCGCATGGGGATAGGGCATCAACTTCAACTGGCCATCGGCATGACATTGCGCTACACCGACGGCGATTCACCGCTATTTCAGGAGCATTATGATGACCAATCTTACCACAAAACTTAAGGAAATGGGCATTGTTTTGCCTGAAGTCAGCCTCCCGGCGGCTAATTACGTGCCGTGCAATATCAGCGGCAATATCCTCTATGTTTCGGGCCAATTACCGATGGAAGCGGGCAAACCGCAATTCATTGGCAAGGTCGGCCGCGAGTTCAGCATCGAAGAAGGTCAAGCCTGTGCCCGTCTGTGCGCGATCAATATTCTCGCCCATACCAGCAAAATCCTGGGCGGCGATCTGTCGCGTATCCGCAAACTCATCCGTATGGGTATTTTCGTCAATGCCCCGGATGATTTCACGGATCATCCGAAAGTCGCCAATGGCGCATCGGATCTGATGGTGAACCTGATGGGCGATGTTGGGAAACATGCCCGCTTTGCGGTCGGCGTTTCGGGCTTGCCCTTTGGCGTCGCCGTTGAGGTCGATGCAACGTTCGAGTTAGTGGATTAATGTAAGGGGGCTTCGTCCCTGCCCCCGTCATTCGACGGGGTGACCCCGACGCTACGCGGCTCGGCGTAGCCTACGCAAGGATAATGGGAGAGACTTTATGAACCCATCGGTCAAAGCAGCGCTTGAGGCGGTCCATGCCGCGCTCAACGATAATAATGTGGGTCTCGATGCATGCATTCTCGTGCTCAAAACCGCCTTGCATCAGGCGGGCGAAAAAACGGTGTCGATGGAGCCCACGCGCTTGCCGCAAAACAACCGCCAGGGACGCAAAATGCTCCAGACCTATTTCAAAAAGCGCGGGGTAATCGTGGAATATGCCGCCACCAGCGACGCCGCATGAGCCGGCCATGAGCCAAAGTAGCATGCGTCCAGCAAAGTGAAACCGCTAGCTTAGAGACTGTTGCCGCGACGAGTAGTTAATCCACCCACCGCGCCACCAAATTTCTTCACAAACATATCACTCCTAGTTAAGCTACCTGCCACACCCACGTCGCTGGTGCGGTTATCAGGACTGCCACCATTTACTAATGCAGGAGCGGGTGTGGCAGCGGCACCTTGGGCTTGTTTCAATTCATCAGCGAGCTGCTGAAGTGAACCATAAAAGTCAGTATTTAACGTGGATATTTTAAAATCTAACTTTGGCGATTTAAAACTATTACGGCGCGTATCCTGAGTATCGCTATGGATTCGCTGGGCCATTAAGTCCTGCCCCGAAACATGCTTGGGAAAGCCCATGTGATGGGGAAGATTTGTCTCACCAAACGCATAGCATAACTTATCGATTGAGACGACATCGATGTAAGGGTGCTGCTGGATTATTTTATCTTTTAAATCACCATCTACGGTCAGCACAGACAGATTCTCTGCATCGATTATTTCCTCTCTATTCGATTTCAGTAGGGACATAATCGCTTGGTCGCCGAAATCTTTTGTAGATTGTTGCTTTAAGACATTGATGGATGCGCCTCGTCCCGCACGTGCAGCTTCAAAACTACTCATAGTATAACTACGGCTTCTACGCCTTTCCAAAGGAGTTTTATACTTCAATGCATGCTGCAGACTGTCGCAATAGGCATCAATTTCTGTAGGGCCAGTCTCGGTTATAATCTGGATGTTGGGGTTCTTCTGTTTTAAGAAAGCGCGTATTACAGAAGATCTTTCATGGTGGGGATTATCAAAATCGCTAAATACTGAATCGATGCTTCGCCCACTGGCAAGCAGAGAGCCTGCTTCAACGCTGACCATTTCGGGGATAAAAATACGATAATCATGATTGGCGAGAAACGTCAGGATATCAAGGTAAGTCTCAGGCGTCGATCCATTCGCTCGCAGGGTTGGCGATACGGGAACGGCTAAGTGAATCAGTGCGTTCGCATCCAGAATAATGGTGCCGCGCGGCTGTGCGGTTGTTGGTTGTTGGTTGTTGGTTGTCATTATATGCTCCATGAATGGTTTGAGTTTAGCAAGCAATGATGACGGTTTGATGACAAAGCACTTGGCAGTGCCTAATTGTCATGATCTTGTCACTTTAAAATAACTAACGATGCTATCCATGAAACGAGGCAACGTGTGACCACGAGGAACCTGATGCGCTATTGGCTGTTTAAGTCCGAACCCTCGACCTGGAGCTGGGAACAGCAAGTGGCCGCCGGTGCCAAAGGCACGCATTGGAACGGCGTGCGTAATCACCTCGCCAAGCAGCAGATGATGGCCATGAAAAAAGGTGACCGCGGCTTCTTTTATCACAGCAACGAGGGCAAGGAAATCGTCGGCATCGTGGAAGTCATCCGCGAATATTACCCCGACCCCTCGGACGCTACCGGGCGCTTTGTCATGGTCGACGTGAAGGCGGTGAAGCCCTTGAAAAAACCGGTCACGCTGGCGGATGTCAAGGCCACACCGGCACTTGCCAGCATGTCACTCGTCACCAGCGCGCGACTTTCGGTGCAGCCCGTGACCCCAAGCGAATGGAAACGCATCTGCACGATGGGCGGGGTGTAATGCCCTACGAAGACCCGATTGAAGCCGCTCTTCGCTCCCTCACCGATGTGCCGTGGAAAAAACGCGACGATAGTTTCGTGGCGCGCGCCAATAAAACCCACACGACGGGCATCCTGCAGATGCTTTCGGATCATCAGATCATCGCCGATGCCAAAGTGAGCGATGCGCGTAGCGGTCGCTATACCATCACCGTCGATGCCGGCGAGCTACCACGCATCGTGAAGGCAGTGAACAGCACCGGCGCCGTAGCCAAGCCGCATCGGCGCAAATGGCAGTCCTGAGGCGACGACTCAATCGCGATGACGGTCGAGCGAATAGCGATTCAAATCGTCGCTATAAATGGTTGTGTCGCGATTATAGGGACGGTCGTAATATATATAGAGCACATTCATCGCCAGCGGTGGCGAGGCTGCCCAGGGGTTAAATTCGCCAATCACCTGCCGCGTATACGGCGCAAATACACTGGCGAAGGTGCGATCGTAATGCGTACTGAAGCGATCCGAAAAATCCGGGGTCATGATCTGATTCACGATCAGCGCCCCACCGGGCTTGAGCAGTTTTTTACTCGCCAGTAAAAATTCACGGCTGGTGGTTTCCATCGGCGCACTGATGGCATTGGTGAACGTGTCGACAATAATCAGATCGTACGGTGCCATCTCACGGCTCACGAATGCGCGCGCCGAGCCAACCACAAACTGCTTATTCGGTGTGAGGGGTTTTTGTAAAAAATGCTGCTCGCTGACCGCCTTCAAGGCCGGGTCAATATCAACGAACACATAGTCATTCACCGTATCATCCAGCCCGATCGTAAAGCCACCGGCACCAAGCACGAGAATGCGTCGCGGCGTGCTGCCAGGCGTGCTGATGGGTGTAATAAAGTGGCTGTTGATGTACTGGATGTAGGGAAAAAAAGCGTCGCCATTGACATTAAGTGCCGAGGAATTTGAGCGGTTGATCGAGAGATAACGGGTGCCGCTTGCCCTATCCTCGTTGAGCGCCACCGTGTTATAGGCGTTGTTCGAGACGATATGAAATGCACGCAACACCATCGGGCTGTTACTTAAGGTAACTACCATCAGTGCGATGACGGCAAGAATGGTTGTATCACTGACCATGCGGCGGCTAAGCAGCAGCACGAGCAAGCCAAGCAAGCCGAGTGTGATGATCACGGTGCTATGTACACCAAGCCAATTCATCAGCACCAGGGTCGAAAATACTGAGCCGAAAAACGAACCGACGGTTGAGAAAAACAGCATGCGCCCTGTCAGCTCGTTCACGCGTCGCTTGGCGAAATAATTGCTGATGAGCGGCACCGTTTGTGCGAGCAGATAAACCGGCGTAACAAGAAAGAGGATACTATACATCGCGGTTTGGAAAATAGGTTGGGTGATGCCGACCGCATTGAGCGCGCCAAACAAAACCACGAGCATGGGGTAGGATAAACCCACCCCTAACATGCATAACGCGATCACCATATTGCGCAGCAGCCGCGCCCGAATCCGCTGGCAGGGCCGTCCACCATGATGGTAGCCAATAGCCAGCGGCAGCAACACCGCGCTGATGATAATGGCAATGATCTCCGTACCCGAACCGACAAAGGGGATAAGCTGGCGGATCGCGATCAGCTCGCTGGCGAGCACGACATAGCCCTCGACCGCAACGGTGAGAAATAGCCATGGGGTGAGGTGACGCAATTACGCCGCTTTTTTGGCGAGGGCCACGCTAAATGGTGCTTGCGTTTTCGCAGTGATCTCCTCAACCGTCACCCCATCGGCAAGCTCGATGAGCCGCATACCCGAAGAGGTAATTTCAAACACGCCCAAATCGGTGATGATGAGATCAACGACGCCGATGCCGGTCATAGGCAGATTGCATTCCTTGACCAGTTTGGCGGAGCCGTCCTTGGCGTTATGTTCCATGATGACGACGACGCGCTTGACGCCTGCGACCAGATCCATCGCCCCGCCCATGCCCTTGACCATTTTGCCCGGCACCATCCAGTTCGCCAAATCACCGCGTGCGTTGACTTGTAGCGCACCGAGAATCGTGAGGTCCACATGCCCGCCCCGGATCATCGCAAAGCTCATCGCCGAATCAAAATAGACACTCTCGGGCAACTCGGAAATCGTCTGTTTGCCTGCATTGATGAGGTCGGGGTCTTCCTGCCCTGCGATCGGAAATGGCCCCATACCGAGCATCCCGTTTTCCGATTGCAGCGTGACGTTCATGCCTGCGGGGATGTGGTTTGCCACGATGGTGGGGATGCCGATGCCGAGGTTCACATAAAACCCGTCACGCAGTTCTTGTGCGGCGCGTTTGCACATATCATCACGATTCCAAGCCATAAATTCTCCCTAGTGTTCAGAGTCGAGAGTCGAGAGTCGAGTGGAAAGACGCGACTTCAACGAGTTATAAAGACCTTGAAAAATACGACTGACTTCACCGCATTGGTCGAGGAGTGTTTCTTCTTGTATTAAGGTAATGAAGTTTAGTCTCTGAGTTGCGCATAGTTGCGTTTCAACTTCAGCAAGTGAACCCGTAGCAATATTAATGTAGCGCAAGAATTCTTGCGTGGAGCGACGCGAACTACCCTCTGCGATGTTCGAGGGAATAGAAACAACGGCACGCTTGATTTGTGAGGTTAAGCCAAATTGCTCATTTTTAGGAAATGATTCGGTGAGTGCATATACGGCAACGAGCAAATCCATCGATTTTTTCCAAGCCACAAGGTCGCGATAGCTCGATACGCGCGCACTCGACTCTCGACTCTCGACTCTAATCACTTCCGTCATGCCGCTTCTCTTACGGTGCGGTTCTCGATGCGTTTTTCGTAATTCTTGCCGACATAAATCCGCTGGACGAAAATGCCGGGGGTATGGATGTCGTCGGCCGAAAGCTCGCCCACCTCGACCAGTTCTTCGACCTCGGCCACCGTCACTTTGCCCGCCATCGCCATCATGGGGTTGAAGTTGCGCGCGGTTTTGCGAAACACGAGGTTGCCCGCTTTATCGCCCTTCCATGCTTTGATGA
>CAZZCK010000010.1:18710-47659 GCA_964652475.1 uncultured Azospirillum sp. | reverse complement strand
AGCAATTGGCAAGGCTCCCCCGCCTGGACCGTCAGCAGCTCGCTGACCTCTGGCGTGAGCTGTACCATATTGAGCCCCCCATCAAGATCGGTGCGGAGTTCCTGCGCATGGCTTGCGCTTACCGTCTGCAGGAGCGTGAGCATGGGGGTTTGAAGCCGGCGACGCATCGCTATTTGATGAAGGTTGCCGAGGAGGCGGCAGCCGGTAAGCCGGGCATCACGCCACCGCTAATTATGAAACCGGGCACGCGCCTCATCCGCGAATGGCACGGAGTCACCCATGAAGTCATCATCATACCCGGCGGGGTGCTCCTCAACGGTGAGCAGCTAAAATCACTGACCGAAGCCGCCCACCGCATCACCGGCGCTAAATGGTCCGGCCCACGATTCTTTGGATTAGTAAAGGGAGGGTGAAACCGTGACAAAGCCGCTTAGATGCGCGATCTACACGCGCAAATCCTCTGAGGAGGGTCTGGAGCAGGATTTTAACTCCCTGCATGCCCAGCGCGAGGCAAGCGAGGCGTATATCCTCAGCCAGAAGCATGAGGGCTGGCAGCTCATCAAAACCGAGTACGATGATGGCGGCTATAGCGGCGGTAACATGAACCGCCCGGGTCTAGTGAACCTCATGGCCGATATTGAGGCAGGGAAGATCGACGTGGTAGTGGTCTATAAGGTCGACCGCCTATCACGCTCGCTGCATGATTTTGCGAAGATGGTCGAAGTGTTCGACCGGCATAAAGTGTCGTTCGTATCGGTGACGCAGCAATTTAATACCACCACCTCCATGGGTCGGCTGACACTCAACGTGCTCCTATCGTTCGCTCAGTTCGAGCGTGAGGTCACTGGCGAACGTATCCGCGATAAAATCGCCGCGTCGAAGAAAAAGGGTATGTGGATGGGTGGGCACCCGCCAATGGGCTATGATCGGGTAGAAAAGAAGCTGGTGGTCAATGCGGCAGAAGCGGAAGCTTTGCGATGCATATTTACTCGCTATCTCGACCTCGCAAGCGTACGTGCGTTGCGTGAGGATCTGATTACCCGCGGCATCTATAATAAGGCGCGCGTACATGATGGAGATTTATGTGCCCCTGTGCCATTCTCCCGTGGAGGGCTGTACCAGCTTCTGTCGAACCCCGTCTATATCGGCAAGATACGCCATAAAGATGCCATTTATGATGGCGAGCACACCGCCATCATAGATCGGGCGTTATGGGATGCGGTACAGCAGCAGTTACTGGTGTATGGGCCAGAGCTTCGCAGAAAAACTCGCGTCACTGATCGTAGCCTGCTTGCAGGCAAACTCTTCGATGCCAGCGGCGAAGCTCTATCGCCCAGCCACACCGTCAAGCAGGGTAGGCGATATCGATACTACATATCCAAAAGCCTAGCCCGTGATCCGCGTACCGATAAAAATCACGGTTGGCGCATCTCCGCATTCGAAATCGAGCAACGGGTCATCCAAGCCGTGCGCAGCACGCTCGGCGATCAGGCAAAGCTAGCTCTGTTGCTCGAGGCAGCGAATGTGGAACCGCAGCATCTCATGCTATACCTGCACGAGGCTCAGACACTGGCCAAGCGCCTCGACATCGAGGTGGATCACTACGACCTCATCCCATCGCTGCTGGAGCGGGTCAATCTGAAGCAGGATTGCATGCAGCTGACGCTCAAGCTGGTAGCCGGCACTGTACCTGCTGCAATCATCACCGCCGACCTCCCCATGCAAATCAAGCGTCGTGGTGTCGAGATACGTATGGTGGTAGGGGATTGCAAAGGCAAGCCCGATCCCAATCTTCTCAAAGCTGCAGCCCGCGCCCGTATGTGGTTCGATGAGCTAGCCACTGGCAAAATCACATCCGTTGCCGATATCGTCAACCGCGAAAGGCTCGATCAGGGCTATGTCAGCCGACTGCTGAAGCTCGCATTCCTACCGCCGAAGGTCGTCGAATCCATCGTCGCCGGAACCCAGCCCGCAGATTGGACGGTGAATGTGCTGGTAAAAGACACCCTGCGAAATTAGTTTGCAATTATAAGTTGCGGCGATTCTTATATGCTGGGTTCGGTGCATACGTTGTAGCCAAATCTGACTGGCGGCATTGGATTTATTTGCACCAAAACAGGCTGAGATGGGGTGTGTTGTGAACAGTACATTTGAGCAGATGATTGCGGATGAAAACTATTGCCTAAAGATAGACTTCGACAAAGAAAAAGATTCTCCTGTTGCAGCTCTGGTGGCCCTTGGAGAGTTTGCCGCTGGCTTAGAGAAATTTGATAAGATTATGGCAGAACATCTGATTGGTTCTGACATTATTCCCTCTCTAGTGCTGGAAAATATTCAGGCAGGATCGATATGGACGTTTTTTACCAATGTGCTGAGAAATACTGACGATTCGGAGATTAAAGAAAAAGGCCATTGGGCTTTTTATAATCAGTTTTTAATTGAATTAAAGCACGCTATCTTGGGATGGATAGACCAAAAACAAAAGATATCTTCAGTGAATGATATTCGTGAAATCGAAGCCATTGTTATTGAAGTTGTTAAGAAATATGAAGCTCGTCCACTCGCAGATTATCATATCGAAGAAGCAAAATTAATGGATGCTATTGATGCATTGGCATCGCCTATATACGCGTTGCCGAAAGCCCAAAAAGTAACGTTGATATCTAAAAATCAAACAAGCGAATTTAGTCATCAGTATTCACTAAGCCGTACAAAGATTGAAGAAGGGCTGGTTGAAACCACATCAACCACTAATGTGCTTAAGTATATGCGCATTAAAAAGCCTGACTACTTGGGCGAAAGTAAGTGGGAACTAAGAGACGAGAACAATGATCGTTTGGACGCAAAGATACTTGATGAAAAATGGCTAAACGACTTTCATCAAGAAAAGCTGCCCAAATTTCCAGGACCAACAAGTGTTTTAAAAGTGCGCGGCCACATCATTCAAAAGTTTGATAAAAAAGGAAGAAAAGTAGCAGAGGAGCTTGAAATTATATCTGTAGAAGATGTGATTCAGGAACCTGATCCACATTCCAATACAGATTTGTTTGAGCCCCCATCCAAATAAGGCCTTGTAGGCGCATTAGAAAGTTTTCACTGTACAGTTTGGCTTAAGCGCGTGGTTACTTTTTCCTATCTTGACTGGCACATTCGCCCGCAGAGATATCTGCCCCAATAGGCCCCATTTCGCCCTTCCATCAATAGTCTCTAGTCATTCTGGCAAGAAAAACCCCGCCCAAGGCGCGGCTGAGGGCGTATTTGGCTAAAGTGACAGGTGGCATATGGGAAAATGGTGGAGATGACAGGAATCGAACCTGCGACATTCTGCTTGCAAAGCAGACGCTCTACCAACTGAGCTACATCCCCACGCGGTCAAAAACAGGAGGCTTTACTAAGCGAATCGTTAAGGGTCGTCAAGTACCCTTAACGCGTTTTTTTCTTCTTGGGGGCTGGTGCGGGTAATGCATCCGCGGTTTGGCGCAGCAACGCCGCCAGCCAGTCGGCGTCTTCCCACTGGTCGCCGGTGATTAAAACCCAAGGCTTTGCGCCGGGGTAAGGGGTGCCATAGGTGATATCACCGAGGCAGGATGGTGCGGCGTTGGTGGGCTTCACGAACAGTTGATCGTCGCAGATAAGCCCGACCACTTTGCCGTCGCAATAGAGTGCATATTCGCCGAACATGCGGCGGGCGGAAACATCGCCGGCACCTTGCGCATATTCAAGGATAAGCTCCATGGTTTGTGGGCGGGTGGTCATTGACTAGGCACGGTTGTTCAATCCTGTTCTGCCTGGATTTTGAGGGGTTTTTGCGCGAAAATTTGAGGATGATTTGAAGGAATAGCCACTCTATTTCAAAAATCATACTGAAATTTGCAGCCAAAAACCGCCAAAAGACGGGCGGGAGAGGATTGAACAACCGTGCCTAGAAATCGACGCATTTTCCGTTCAGCTCCCAATCGCCGTAGCGCGTGGGGTCAAGCCGCGGGCGGGCCTGTGCTTCAGATAATTCAGCCGATGGGGCGTCCGGTGCTGCGGCTACGTTGCGTTCATCGAACACGGCCATCGCCGCGCTGTTTTCGCTCTCGACTGATGAATCGCTGGCCGCGTTTGGGCTTACGTTCGCAGCAGGGGTTAGCATTTCAGGCAGGGTGCGTTCGATCATGCCCATGACATAGTGCGCGCGCATGATGGTTGCAAGTGCCGGGCGAAGCTGGCATGAGCAAGCCGATGGCCGCGAAACGACCCACCCCTCTTACCACGAAGCCGCCGCGCATCCGCAGTGCGCGGGCGCAAGCGCATGACCTGCTGTATGACGTGCTCGGCGACGGTTGGAGCCTCGATGAAGCGGTCGCCCGCATTCCGCTGATGGGGGCGGTGGCCGATCAGCGCTTTGCCATGCTGCTAGTGCTCACCACCTTGCAACATCTCGGCCAGCTTGATGCGGTGCTCGCGCCTTATCTCGAAAAGCCGCTGCCGAAAAAGCGCCTCGCCATCACCAACGCGTTGCGCTTGGGGGCGGCGCAGTTGCTGCTGCTCGACACGCCCGCCCACGCCGCGGTGAACGAAACGGTGGCGCTGGTGAAACAGGGCAAGGATGCGGGCCTCGCCGGCCTCGTGAATGCGGTGCTGCAAAAAATCGGGCGGGAGAAACCAATGCTACCCGCACCAATGGAGAATCTACCTCCATGGCTGCGCACGCGCTGGGAAAAAACCTACGGTGTGGATGCGGTGGCGACGATGGCTGCCATCACGGCCACCCGCGCCTCGCTCGATATTCATAGCGCGATGGACTTGGCTGGGGCCATACGCCTTGACGCACAGATCCAGCGCTTTATCGGCGATCACCCGCCCATCGAGCAGCTCGTGGGCTATGATACGGGCGCGTTTTTTGTGCAGGATATCGCGGCGAGTTACCCCGTGCGCCTGCTCGGCGATGTGCGCGAGCAACAGGCGCTCGATGTCTGCGCGGCACCCGGCGGCAAAACCATGCAGCTCATTCAGGCGGGCGCATTCGTTACCGCACTTGACCGCTCTGCCCCACGCATGAAGCGAGTGAAAGAGAATTTGAAACGCATGAAGATGCAAGCCAACACGATTGTGGCGGATGCGTTCGCCTGGCAGCCCAGCCGCGCCTATGACGCGATCTTGCTCGATGCGCCCTGCAGCG
This sequence comes from uncultured Azospirillum sp., assembly GCA_964652475.1. Lineage (GTDB taxonomy): Bacteria > Pseudomonadota > Alphaproteobacteria > Rickettsiales > UBA3002 > QFOX01. Next base: position 42,492 of record CAZZCK010000010.1, on the reverse strand, counting down.
CGACCGGCACCTGGCGCCGCCACCCCGAGGTGGTGCAGCTCGTCACCCCCGAGACTATCCGCGAGCTGGTCATCCTCCAGCGCAAACTTTTGTTGCATGCCTGGCAATGGCTCAAACCCGGCGGGCGCATGGTCTATTGCGTCTGCTCGCTCGAACCCGAAGAGGGTGAGCAACAGGTCCCATGGTTTATGGGTGAAGCGCGGGATGCAGCTGTGGTTGCGGTGGATAGCTTACATGAAATCCCCACCCTCGCCATCACGCCCGAAGGCTATCTGCGCACCCGCCCGGATATACTCGCCGAACAGGGCGGGATGGATGGTTTTTTCGCGGTGAGTTTCACGAAAATTTAGTTTGTGATTGTCGCCATCCGCGCGCGCTGCTATGGCCGTAAGCATGACAAACAAAATCCACATCGCCCCATCCATCCTCTCGGCCGATTTTGCGCGGCTGGGCGAGGAAATTGCGGCGGTGACGCGCGCGGGTGCGGATATGATCCATGTCGATGTGATGGACGGACATTTTGTGCCAAACCTCACCATTGGCGCGGGCGTGGTGAAGGCCATTCGCCCGCACACCACACTGCCGCTTGATGTGCATCTCATGGTTTCCTGCCTCGATTTAATCCCTGAATTTGCGAAGGCGGGCGCGGATATTATCACCGTGCATGCCGAGGCGACGCCGCATCTCGACCGTGCGCTTTCGCAAATCAAATCACTGGGCAAAAAAGCGGGTGTTTCTATTTGTCCCTCCACGCATGAATCGACCTTGCAATATGTGATGGGTCAGGTGGATTTGATTTTGGTGATGACAGTGAACCCAGGCTTTGGCGGGCAGAGTTTTATCCCAAGCTGCTTACGTAAAATTCAGGCCATCCGCGCGATGATTACGGCGACCGGGCGCGAGATCATGCTCGAGGTCGATGGCGGCGTGAATGCGCAAACGGCAAAACAAGTGATCGCGGCGGGCGCCAATGTGCTGGTCGCCGGCAGTGCGGTATTCACCGGCAACGCGGCGGATTATGCCAAGAATATCGAGGCATTGCGTGCATAATTTTGTCATTGCGAGGAGCGCTAGCGACGTGGCAATCCAGATAAATATTGTTTTCTGCGCCGAAGACTCGGCGCACTGGATCGCCACAGCCCTTGGACTGGCGATGACAAGGTCGGTCGCATGAACCCGCTCCTCAAAACCATTGCGGATAACCATCGCGCGGCGGTGGATGGGTTGTTGGCGAACGAGCATGCGACGATCGAAGCGCTGGCGGATGCATGTGTCGCCGCCATCCACCACCATAAAAAGCTGATCTTCTGCGGCAATGGCGGCAGCGCGTGCGATGCCATGCATATCACCGGCGAATTTGTTGGCCGTTTTGTCGAGGATCGCCGCGCCCTGCCCGCGATTGCCCTTTCGGCGGATACCGGCATCATCACCGCCATTGCCAATGACTATGCCTACGAGCAGATTTTCTCGCGCCAGGTCGAGGCGCTCGGGCAACCCGGTGACGTGCTGATTGCCCTTTCCACCTCAGGGCGCAGCCCAAGCGTGTTGAATGCGCTTCAGGCCGCACGCGCAGGGGGCCTCACCACCGCCTTGTTTTGCGGCGAAAAAATCAAGGTTAACGGGCCGGTTAAAGTGGATTTTACGCTCATGATTCCAAGCCTTATCACCGCCCATATTCAGGAAGCAACGATGGTCGGGCTGCATGCACTGGCAACGCTGATTGAGGCCAAACTTTTTGCAAAACCTTAACGATTTCTTCACCAGTTGGGCGTAGGGTTTATTGGTAGGCCCTGCCCACGTACACCTTGCGCGACCCCACGCGTCACGCGCTATTTAGGAGCATGATCATGAACCAGAACACGATGCTTGCGGAAATGATTGCCACCCGGCTTTGTCACGACCTCACCGGCCCGATTGGCGCGGTCAATAACGGGGCGGAGTTCCTCGATGAAGAGGGCTTCGACATGCAAAACGAAGCGGTGCAGTTGATTGTCAACAGCGCCCATGAGGCAGTGAACCGCTTGCAGTTTTATCGCCAGGCCTATGGCCGGGTGGGCGAATCGGGCGAGGCCTCGCTGAGCGAAAAGAAAAAAATCACCGCCGACTTTTTCTCGGCGACAAAAATCAAGCTCGACTGGCCGGATACCCATACCGATGCCTCGGGCGTTGCTATCAGCCAGAAAATGGCGCGGCTGATGCTGAACTTGTTTATCATCGCGGGCGCAAGCGCCATTCGTGGCGGCGTGCTTTCAGTGCGGGTGGCGCAATCGGCCGAAGGGCACAAGCAAATCGATATTGCGGTCACGGGCGACACGATTCGGCTTGATGCGGATGTGACCAGTATCCTGCATGACCGCCGCGACGATGTGCCGCTCACGCCGAAATCAGCACAGCCCTATCTGGCTGCCAAACTGGCAGATGAGTTGAATGCGAACATCGATTTTGCGGTTCAAAGCGATCGCCTGACCATTTGCGTCAAGCAGCGCGCCTTGTCCCTACTCGGGGCGATGTAGCGCGTAGTCAAGGATTTCAGCATTCGGGATTCAGGGGAAGGAAGAAGAATAGGAAAGAAGGGCCGAAGGGGACAGATCGAAGGGGACATCATTATCCATGGTTACGCTCCGCCCGTTCAGGGCAGATTAGTGCTTCCATGGATAGTATATCCCCTAGGCTACTTCTTGCTTACTACTTCCCTCATGCCCCCTTACTCATTCTCCCTTACCCTGAATCCCGAATGCTGAATCCCGACCCCTCCCTTCACGCAACAGGTCGCATCCAAAATCACCGATTGCGAATAAGGGTTGAGTCATTACGCTTTTCATTTCACCTTGCGCGTGTAGTATGCTTCAATAATGAAACGTCAATCCTATTCATAATGACGGATAAAAACACTTCACTTCGCACAAGGATATTTTGCCATGGATGATTTGATTGGCGAATTTATTACCGAGACCTCGGACTCGCTGGCGGTGCTCGATCTCGAACTGGTGAAGCTCGAGCAGAATCCCAACGATCAGAATATTTTGGGCAATATTTTCCGCCTGGTGCACACCATCAAAGGCACCTGCGGCTTTCTCGGTTTGCCACGGCTCGAGTCGGTGGCCCATGCCGGCGAGAATGTACTGGGCAAAATCCGCGATGGCGAAATTGTGGTCACCCCGCAAGCCATTTCCCTGGTGCTCGAGGCGATCGACCGCATCAAAAGCCTGATCGAGCATTTGGCCGAACAAGGCCAGGAACCCGAAGGCGAAGACCGCGATCTTATCAAGCGCCTCAACCAGTTTGCGGATAGTAATGGCGCCCATGCCGACGCACCGAGCGACGTGAGCAGCACCCCTGCCCCTGAAACGCTTGAAGAACCTCGCCTGGATGGCATGTTCTCGCCCGCGGAAATGAAAATCGTTTCCTCAACCTCACAAGACGCGATGGACGAGCTGGAACGCGCGTTTGCGAATGCAACTTCGACCCTCGAAGGCGGGCTTGATTTTACCAAAGCGCCCGATACCTACCTTGTTGCCGATGGCGCGGCGGATGCGCTGGTGCCAACCCAAGCGGCCGCGCAAACGAAACGCGATAGTGCAGCGAGTGCTGCCGCGCCAGCGCCTGCAAAACCGCCGCTGTCGCCACAAGCCAAGGAAAAAGCCATCAAGCAAGGGCTCGATACCGAGGCGAAAGACAGCGGCGGCGCTGGTGCCAACCAAAGCATCCGCGTCAATATCGACGTGCTCGAAAATCTCATGCAGATGGTCGGCGAGTTGGTGCTGACACGCAACCAACTGCTGCAAGTGGTGCGTCACCGCGAGGAGCGCGAGCTGAAAGGCCCGCTGCAACAGCTCTCGCAGATCACCACCGAGCTGCAAGAAAGCGTGATGAAAACGCGCATGCAGCCGATCGGCAATGCCTGGTCGAAATTCCCGCGCCTCATCCGCGATTTATCGATGGAGCTGAATAAAAAAATCGAACTGAAAATGATTGGGGAAGCAACCGAGCTTGACCGCCAATTGCTCGAAATGATCAAAGACCCGCTCACCCATATGGTACGCAATTCCTGCGATCATGGGCTTGAAACCCCGGCGGATCGGCTGGCCGCGGGCAAGGGTGAAACCGGCACCGTAACCCTCGCAGCGTTTCATGAAGGTGGCCATATCATCATCGAAATCAAGGACGATGGGCGCGGGCTGAACCTCGATCGCATCAAGCAGAAAATCGTCGAGAAAGACCTCGCGACCGATGCCGAGCTTGAGCAGATGTCGGACGAGCAGATCATGCAGTTCGTGTTTAAGGCTGGGTTCTCGACCGCTGAGAAAGTAACCAGCGTTTCCGGCCGCGGCGTCGGTATGGATGTGGTGCGCACCAACATCGAGAAAATCGGCGGCACGGTATCGCTGTCCTCCGCCAAAAACAAGGGCTCGACCTTTCACATCAAAATTCCACTGACGCTTGCCATTGTGTCGGTGCTGCTGGTCGAAACCTCGGGCCAGCGCTTCGCGGTGCCGCAAATCAATGTGGTCGAGCTGGTGCGCGTTGGCCAGGATGCGCAGATAAAAGTCGAGACAATCAATAACTCCTCGGTGATGCGTCTGCGCGATAGCTTGCTGCCGCTGATGAATCTGCGTGATATACTCGGCCTACCGCAGCCTGCACCAAACGCCGCCAAAACCGCCGAGGATTCAGGGATCGAGCATGATGGCTATGTCGCGGTGCTGCGCATTGGCGCGACCGATTTTGGCCTGATTCTCGATAAGATTTACGATACCGAAGAAATTGTGGTCAAGCCCGTCAGCCCAGTGCTGGGGGGGATGGATGTCTATTCCGGCAATACCATTTTGGGTGATGGCAGCGTGATCATGATTCTTGATCCCAATGGCCTCGCCAAATCCCTGAGCGGGCGCGAAGCCAGCGGCAAGGATGAAATCGCCGCCAAGGATCAGGGCCGTATGGGCGAAAAAATGGCAAGCTTCCTCGTATTTTCTGCAGGCCCCGGCGCACCCAAAGCTGTGCCGCTCGAGCTCGTGTCACGGCTGGAGGTTATCCAAGCTGATACGGTCGAGCTTTCCGGCCAGGATCAGGTGGTGCAATATCGTGGTGATCTGATGCGGTTGAAAACCTTGCCTGGGCTAGCGATCCCACGCGAAGGATCGTTTGAAGTGGTGGTCTTCACCTATGACGGGCGCACCATTGGCCTGGCGGTTGATGCCATCGTCGATATTGTCGAAGCGCCGCTCGCGATTAAACTCACCGCTTCGGAAGACTATTGCCTGGGCAGCATCATCATCATGGGCAAAACGACCGATGTAATTGATGTCGGCTATTTGCTCGAGGGCCTGGCCGATGACCTCGAGCATTTGGGCAGTGCGGCTGAAAAAGTACATAATGTGCGGGTACTGCTGGTCGAGGATAGTATCTTTTTCCGTAAACTGATTGTGCCGTTCCTCAGCGATTTGGGTTATACGGTTTCGGAAGCGGCAACCCCGCAAGAAGCGCTCGATCTGGTGGAATCCAAGCATGCCGGGTTCGACATCATCATCACCGATATCGAAATGCCAGAGATGGACGGGTTCCAACTCACCCAGCATTTCAGGGCTAACCCCCGCTTGGCGTCGGTCCCCATCATCGCCTTCACCTCAACCGTGAACGATATTTTCAAGCAGCGGGCGAGCCGCGTCGGCATGGACGGAATCATCATCAAAACCGACCGTGAGGCCTTGCTGACCGAGATCACCAAGCAATTAGCGAAACAGCGGGAGGTCGCCTAATGGGAAATGCACTGACAACCACCCTGGCTGCAAGCGCCGTCACCCGCAGCGAGGGCTATGCCGAACAGCAATTCGTCACCATGCGCGTGGGCGGCCAGCTCTTTGGCATCTCGGTGCTTGCCGTCCGCGACGTCATGCGCCACCAGCCAATCGCGCCTATTCCACTTGCCCCCGAGGTGATCGCCGGATCCCTCAACGTGCGCGGGCGCATTGTCACGGCGTTCGATATGCGGCGACGGCTGGGCATGGCCGATTACCCCGACCGCTCGACGATCATGAACGTGGTGGTGGATGTGCATCACGAATTATTTGCGCTGATGGTGGATGCGGTGGGCGACGTGCTCTCGCTATCCATGCAGCGCTTTGAAAAAGCCCCAACCAATATGGATGCAAACTGGCGCTCCGTCGCTGCCGGAGTATTTAAGCTCGAAAGCGAGCTACTGGTCATTCTCGATGTAACACACGTGATTCATTTTTTAGGTAAGGACGCGGCATGAAAACCTGTTTGATTGTGGATGATTCAAAAATCGTGCGCAAAGTGGTACGGCGCATCATCGAGCCGTTTGGGTTTGCGATTCTAGAGGCTGAAAATGGCCGCGAGGCGGTCGATCTCACCCGCGCTAATACCGTCGATGTGATGATGCTCGACTGGAACATGCCGGTGATGGATGGGATGGAATGCATGAAGGAAATCCGTGCCGATCCATCGCTCAGCCAGCCCAAAATCATTTTCTGCACCACCGAAAATGAATTTGGCAAAATCCAGCAAGCCATCATGAACGGGGCAGATGAATACATCATGAAACCGTTCGACGAGGCCATTATTGCCGGCAAACTGATTCAGCTGGGTATTATCGACGACCCCGAGGCCGTGTAAATGGCCACTCCCATTCGTCTGATGCTGGTCGATGATTCGGCAGTGGTGCGCGGCTTGCTTGCACGCGAGTTGGCGAACGAGTCGAGCATCGAGGTGGTGGCCTCTGCCTCCAACGGGCAGATGGCCATCAGCGTGCTTGGCAAGCATCCGGTCGATGTCATGATCCTCGATGTCGAAATGCCGATAATGAGCGGCATTGATGCGCTGCCTGAACTCCTAAAGATTTCGCCCAAAACGCGCATTATTATGTCCTCGTCGCTGACCCAAAAAAATGCGGAAATGACCCTGCGCGCCATGCAGATCGGAGCGGCCGATTGCATCGCCAAGCCGTCGACGCGCGATGCCAGCGAGGTCGGCGATTTCTACCGCAACCTGATTGCTAAAATTAAAGCCCTCGCCCCCCAGATCGCGCGGCCATTGCCTACACCAGGTAGCCCAGCACCGATCCTTGCAGCGCCGATTGTCGCCCCAACGGTGCCCTTACGTAAAATCGACAAGCTCGGGCCGATCAATGCACTGGCCATTGCCTCCTCGACCGGTGGGCCGCAGGCATTGCTGTCTATTTTCAAGGAATTTAAGGGCATACGCCCACGCATGCCGATTTTTATTACTCAGCATATGCCCCCCAATTTTACCACGATTCTGGCCGATCATATCAGCAAAGCCTCGGGGCTGGATTGCCATGAAGCACGCGCAGGCGAGGAAGTGAAGCCCGGCGTAATCTATGTTGCCCCAGGAGATTTCCACATGACCGTCACGCGCGACGGCGTGGCATGCCGGTTACAGCTTGACCAAAACCCGCAGGAAAACTTCTGCCGCCCTTCCGCCGACCCCATGCTACGCAGCCTTGCCAAAGCCTATGGCGATAAGCTGCTCGTAACGGTGCTGACCGGGCTTGGAGCGGATGGCGCACGCGGGGCCAGCGAGGTGGTGGCCACGGGCGGCATTATCGTCGCCCAGGATGAGGCAAGCTCCGTTGTTTATGGTATGCCCAAAGCGGTGGCAGATGCGAAGTTGACCAGCGCGGTTTTTCCGCTTAACTCCATTGCACCATTTCTGATAAAGGTTTGTGCATGAGTGCCACGTTAACTGACGACGAGTTCACCTTTATTGCCGGTATGCTTAAGCAGCGTTCCGGTATCGCCCTGACGCCGGATAAGGGCTACCTACTCGATACGCGGCTGACGCCCCTGGCCAAAACCAATGGCCTGGCGGATATTCATGCGTTGATCGACGCGTTACGCAGCAACCCGACCGCGCCGCTTGCCTATCAAGTCATCGAGTCGATGACGACCAACGAGTCGATGTTTTTCCGCGATGCCAAGCCGTTCGAGCAGCTGACCAAACATGTGCTACCTGACCTCAAAGCCAAAGGAAAAAATTCCATCCGTATCTGGTCGGCGGCCTGTTCCACCGGGCAGGAAGCCTATTCGATCGCGATGACGCTCAAGGAACAAGCGGCGAAATACCCGGGCCTGACAGCAGAAATTCTGGGCACTGACCTCGCCGAAAAAGTCATCGAGCGCGCGCGGACGGGAATCTACAGCCAGTTTGAAATCCAGCGCGGGCTGCCGATTAACCTGCTGATGAAGTATTTCACCCAAAAACCCAACAATAACTGGGAAATTCAGGATTCCATTAAGTCGATGGTGAAATTCGCGCCGGGCAATCTGCTCACGCCCTATAGCGCAATGGGTCGTTTCGATATTATTTTCTGCCGCAATGTGCTGATTTATTTTGATGAGAAAACCAAGACCGATGTGCTTGAGCGCATGGCGGCAATTTTGAACCCGCCGGGCTATTTATTCCTCGGCGGTTCGGAAACCACCCATGGCCTGACCACCAAGTTGAAGGTCATGGAAGAATATCGCGGCATGTTTACCCGCGCGGCGTAACCCCCCTCGTACCTCGCGACTATCCGCAACGAAAAAGGGCTGGTCACAATCGTGACCAGCCCTAATTCGAGTTCGTTTACGCGTCGCCGCCTACGCGCCTTCGGTTACTTTGCGGCGCTTTGCTTCCTTTGGCGAGGACTCAAGCGGCGCATCCGGCTCCTTGAGGACATACCCGCGACCCCAGACCGTTTCGATATAATTGTCGCCACCCGAGGCGTCCTGCAGCTTTTTGCGCAGTTTGCAGACAAACACGTCGATGATTTTGAGTTCCGGCTCGTCGATCCCACCATAGAGATGGTTCAAGAACATCTCTTTCGTCAGGGTCGAGCCTTTGCGCAAGCTGAGCAGCTCCACAATCCCGTATTCCTTGCTGGTTAAATGCAGCGGCTTGCCATCGACCTCGACCGCACGGGTATCGAGGTTGACGGTGAGTTTACCGGTGCGGATGACCGATTCCGAATGGCCCTTGCTGCGACGAACAATCGCCTGAATGCGGGCAATCAGCTCGCCTTTGTTGAAGGGCTTTGTCAGGTAATCATCGGCACCGTAACCCAGGCCTTTGATCTTCTGATCGGGGCCCGAAAGGCCCGAGAGAATCAGGATCGGCGTGTTAATTTTCGCGGCACGGAAGCGGCGCAGCACCTCGTAGCCGTCAATATCCGGCAGCATCAAATCAAGGATAATAATATCGTAATCATACATCTTGCCGATCTCAAGGCCTTCTTCGCCGAGCTCGGTCGTGTCGCAAATAATGCCCTCGGAGGCGAGCGAAAGCTCGATCGCTTTGGCGGTGGATGGATCATCTTCAACGAGCAGTACGCGCATGGTGATTCCCTTCAAGTGGCCGTGGTTTGCGGATGGTTGTTTTACGATTCATTCGCGAAATGATTAAGGGTCAATCCGGCAAATGACTCAATTTTATAGGGTTTTATTAGCAATAAGAAGGTTAATATACTATTAACCATTGCCCAATTCAACTAGAATTTTAACGATTTAGAAAATTTGGCCTGTATGGCCGCATCCCCCAGCGCCTTCACGAGATCACGTATGAACCGACCAATTCCTTTACGTGGCATACCGTTAGCCGCTATTTTTCTGGCTTTTCTCAAAACCCCGCCTAATTTGAGGCATGGCCTGTTTTGAAACGCTGCGCGCGACCTTGCGCGACCTGCCCGTTCACCGCATCATTGCGGATGTGGTGAAGGATGTGCTTTTCGGCACCGTGACCATCGTTGCGGCACGCACCGGCAGCGGCAAATCGATGATGCTGCCCAGTGCCTTGGCCGATGCCCTCGACGATCAGGTCGTGGTCCTCGTCCCCCGCCGCTTTTTGGCGACGGATGCGGCGTGCAATGTGGCCGAGCTTTCCGGCACCACGCTCGGTCAGCAAGTTGGCTTTGCCTTGGGCCAGGTGAATGACGAAATCTCGCTGCATGTGCCCGATACCAAGCTGCTATTTTGCACCTATGGCTATGCGCTGCGCTCAGGCCTCATCAACCGCGCCTCCACCATCGTACTCGATGAAGTGCATGAGGGCGACGAGCATATTTCACTCGCACGCGCGGTGCTGCATACCCGCAAAAAGCGCGAGGCGGGTTTACGGATTCTCGAAATGAGCGCGACGGTCAATGCCGCCCGTCAGGCCAGTTTCTGGAGCGATATTGCGCCGACCGCCATTCATGAAGCGCATGGCAGCGAGCATGCTTGCGACCTCATCCATGAATCGCCGATGCGCGCCGGTAATCAGGATCGCACGATTGAAGCCGTGGTGATCGGATTGCTCGAGGGCGACGGGCAGGAGCGCGAGCTTATCCGCCACACGGATACTCACCAGGCCACTGAGACACCGCTACTAGCAAGCGGTAATGAATTCGCGGCAATCTTTGAAGCAAGCATGCATGCGACCGCGAATCACGGCAGCAAGGGCATCGCGCTGTTTCGCGGTGGGGTGAAAGAGGTCGAGAACAGCGTGGTCGAAATCACGCGCCTGTTACAGGCCGAAGGCATTACGAAAGTCGAGGTGGTGGGGATTCATAGCGGCACCCCATCGGATGAACGCCGGGCCGCCCGCCGTGCCCCCAAGGAGGGCTGGCGTAAAATTATCGTCGGCACCAACGTCATCGAATCGGGCGTGAATTTGCGCTGGGTCGATGCGGGGGTGAGCGATGGCGTGCGCAAAGTGCCGCATCACCGCGAGGATACGGGGGCGGATGCGCTGGTGGCCGAGGATTTACCACAAGCCGGCATTATCCAGCAGATGGGGCGCATCAACCGCGACCCGCTGGCCACCGGTTTCGCGCGCGGGATATTTATTCTGCATGCCAAAAATAATTTCGAGCAACGTATCAAGCAAAACGGCCCGGCGATCGACCGTGAATCGATGCTGGCGCCCGCCTTCTATGCGGCAAGCCTGGGCTATGACCCCACGCAATTAAAATGGGATATCAGCCCCGAACACCGGGCCGGTTTTGCTGAGCGGCTTGAGCGCGCGCGCCAAGATCTGCTACGGCTTGAGTTGATTCATGCCGATTGGTCGCTCAGCCGGGAAGGCCTGTTCATCAATCGCTTGCCGGTCAGCCCACAAACCGGCGCCATGCTCAACGAAGCCCATTTCCTCGATGCGATACGCCTGCGCGACAAAAAGCCCGCCCAGGTGCTCACCGATATGATCCTCATCGCCGCCATTTACGAAAGCCGCAACCTCAAGCTCACCAGCAAAAAAAGCTACGGTCATGACCGCGAACGCAACTCGGATTTGATCGACGCGATGAACGCATTTCGCGCCGTTGAAGCGCGCGCGACAGCCACCGGGATTGTGCCATCCGTCGTCATCGCCTCGAACGAAAACGAACTGGCGATCGCCACCAAAGAAGAACTCGTGGCCCTTGCCACCCAGCGCGCCGCGCTCGATGCCATCTGCGCCGATGCCAACATGACCGTGAACGGCTACATCAACGTTGCGCAGCTCGTGAGCGAAATCAGCAAGCGCTTGGGGGGCGATGGCGACAGCACACGAGCGCCCGAGCAACCCTACGATGCCGCACGTTATGATGCGCTGAAACGCTGCATTTTGAATGGTCATGTCAATGCGCTCTACCAGCTTGAACATGGCCAGTGGCGCGACCTGATGCGCGATGCGGGCAACCGCAAGCGCGCCAATGGCCTGCCCTTCACGGGCTATGAAATTGCCGAGTCTTCGATTGTGCATGGTAACAAAAAAATCGGTTTGGAAGGCACGCTGGTGACGGGTTACTTACGCGAATTAAACCCCAAACGTAGCCTAGCCAGTGCCGATGACGCCCGGCCACGCCCCAGCAAAAAAGCGGGTATCGATGGGCGCGAGCATCCGCTATTGGTCTTGAGCGAAGTGAGCATGATTCCACCATCCGTGTTCATTGCCTGGGCGGGCGACCGGGCGGAACGCTATGCACCGGTTATCACCGCCGCACATCTGGCGCCCGATGGCAAGCTGCATGCGAATTATGCTGGCCTCGCGCGCTTCGAACTCACCCTGAGTGGCGAAACTTTGCGCGAAGCCAAGCATCTGGTGGCGCAGGACTAACCCTCCATTTTCAAGCGGCTAAGCCACTTTATTGCCCGCCCCAGCTACCCCAATCGTCATCGAATCTTCACAAATCACCACCCCTGGCTGTGCTATTCTAAATGATGGATAACGCCGACTATTTTGCATAAGGAAGCAAGCAACCGGGCATGGATAAACCGCCACAGATCGAGCAAGATACAGCGAACTTCAGCGCATTCAGCGCCGACGATGTGCCGTCGCGGGCGCCCAGCCTGCCGAGCCTCGATGGCGATAAAGCCAACCAGCCGACCAAAACCACCGGCCAAAAAATCCAGAAATGGAGCACCTATTTCGGGGTCGATTGGTTTTTTAATGCCGCCTGCGGGGTTGGCTTTGCGTATTGGGGGTCTTTCACCAAATCCGGCCAGAAATATTGGAGCGGGCCGCTGGATAAGGGCTTTCGAAAAATCTTGAGTCCGCTGATTAAGGATGCAGATAAGCTCAATCACAGTGTCGGTCGTGGCAGCATGTTCATGAGCATTATTGCCGGTGGAATGTTTACCATTCCACCCCTCATGTTCCTTGAAAAAACCAGCAACCGCATTGGTGTCTCACGCTTTTGGGATCGACTCGTCCACGGCAAAGATGCGGTCGAAAATGACCCCAAATTTACCCAAGCCTATGATGCGATGGAGAAGGAGCCGAAAAAAGAATTCTGGCCGGGACTTATTTCGCGCTATGTCGCTCTAGCACCGTTACTCTTGATGGTACTGAATCCCAAAAGTAATGAAGTATCGACCAAATTATGGTTTCGCCATGTCGAACGCGGCAGCGAATGGGTGGCAAGCAAGCTTGGTTTTTCGGCAAAAAATTTCAAGCCTAGCACGGTGCTTGATAAAGGCAAAATGATCCCCGCCAGCCCCGAAAAGCAATGGCGGTGGGTACATGAAAGCATGGCGATGGATTTTGGCCTGGGCATGCCCTACGCGGTGCTGCACTCCATTTTTTATACCATGTTTGCACGCAAATCGGCGGATCATAAAGCGCAGCGCGACGATCATCATCGCCCAGTATCCAATCCGCCGGTGCCGCCCATCACGCCCACAACGACGAGCGACACCCAAACCATCACGCCCGATACTTCGTCACCGACCACCACTGACACTCCCACCGTTAAAACTACCCCGAGCACCCGTATCCAGCATGCCACGCACGAAGCGATGGCCATGCCCGAAGCTGCGCGCGCCGCAAGCCCGGCTTAAGCTGGTCGCCTGGGAATAATCACCGCCGTGATCACCTCCATCACCAGCTCGTCGCGCTGATTGAAGGTCTCGATGCGGTAACGCAGAATGCCTTTGTCGGGCTTGGATTGCGACACCCGCGTTTCCAGAATCGTAATCACGATGCGGATCACATCGCCCGGCAACGTTGGGCGCGGCCAGCGCATCGATTCAACGCCAAGGCCCGCCAGTGCGCCATGCACTTGCGCCATCGGGCTCAGCACCTTCAAGCGCATGCTCGCCCCCGCCGTGTGCCAACCGCTCGCCACCAGCTGCCCGAACTGGGTATCCTTCGCCGCCTCTTCGTCGATATGCTGTGGCTGCGGGTCGAACTCACGCGCAAAGGCAATGATTGCCTCTTTTTCCATGGTATAGGTGCTGGCACCATGAAACACTTGGCCGACGCTGAAATCCTCGAAATAAAGCAATCCCATTGGTCCTCCTATGAGTGCACGATCATCGTAAGAAACCTTCATTGACAAAAAAGCGCGCAGGCGTGGATACCGAAAAAATGAGTGTACACCGAAGTACATGACATTTTTGAGGCGGCACCGCGCCAAGCAGATTTGAAGTCAATGAAGGTTTATTGCGATGATCGTGTTGCAGTGCATGCATACCCCATTGCTATCGGCCCACCAACCACTAAAAGAGGGGCATGAAGAATCGTGAAGCGACTCCCTGGCTCGACGGGCTGACGATCGGCGGCGTACTCGATGCGGTGGCCGAGCGCCACCCCACGCGCGAGGCAGCAGTGTTCGCCCAGTGCGGCACGCGCTATACCTACCGCGAATTTGAGGCGGCGGCGCGCGCGGTTGCCCGTGGCCTCGTCGCCCTTGGCATCAAGCCGGGCGAGCATGTCGGCGTGTGGGCGACCAATATTCCCCAGTGGGTGCTGCTGCAATATGGCGCAGCGAAAGTGGGGGTGGTGCTCGTCACCATCAACCCGGCTTACCGACCGTTTGAGCTGGTCTATACCATTCAGCAAAGCGATATTGTCGCGCTGTTTCTGACCGATCAGTTCAAAAGCTCGGATTACTACGCCATTTTCGCGGAGGCCTGCCCTTCGATTAATGGCGCGAGCGATGGCCAGATTCATAGCGCGGATTTCCCGAAACTGCGCCATGCGGTCGCGCTCAAAGCGAACGCCCCGAAGGGGTATCTGGCATGGGATTCCATGCTCGCTTCAGGCCGCAGTGTGGAGGACACACAGATCGATGCGATCGCAGCAACGCTTGCATCGAGCGATGTCATCAACATCCAATACACATCCGGCACTACGGGTTTCCCGAAAGCGGCTATGCTCAGCCACCGCAATATTCTCATGAATGCCTGGTATGTCACCGGTTGCCAGGCCATCACCGAGGCCGATCGCATGTGCGTACCGGTGCCGTTCTACCATTGCTTTGGCTGCGTCATGGGCTCGCTTGGCGCCATCGTGCGCGGGGCGGCGATGGTGATTCCGGCCGAGCATTTTCACCCGACCGCAACCCTCGATGCGATCGAGCGCGAGGGCACGACCACCATTTATGGCGTACCCACCATGTTCGTCGCCATGCTCAACGATGCGAGCTTTGGGCAGCGCCGCATCACCACCTTACGCAGCGGCATTATGGCTGGCAGCCCCTGCCCGATCGAAATCATGAAACAGGTGATCGAGCGCATGGGCTGCGCCGACATCACCATCGCCTACGGGCAGACGGAAACCTCGCCCGTTACCACCCAATCGCGCGTCGGTGACCCGATCGCCTTGCGCGTTGAAACCGTTGGCCCGGCCTTGCCTGGCGTTGAAATCGAAATCCGTGATCCCGCAACGGATCGGGTGATGGCCGATGGCGAACAAGGCGAGCTATGCGCGCGCGGCCATGGCACCATGCTCGGCTACTACAAAAACCCCGAGGCCACGGCACAAACGATCGACCGCGCCGGCTGGGTCCATACCGGTGACCTCGCCATTCGTCGCCCGGATGGCTATTTTAAAATCACCGGACGGCTGAAGGATATGGTCATTCGCGGCGGGGAAAATGTCTACCCGCGCGAGATCGAAGAGTTTTTATTCACCCACCCGAGCGTTGCTCAGGCAGCCGTATTCGGCGTGCCGGATGCCAAATATGGCGAGGAACTTTGCGCCTGGGTGCAGCTGCACCCGAACGCCGAAGTCAGCGCCGAGGCGGTACGCGAATTTTGCAAGAAAAGCCTCGCCCATTACAAGGTGCCGCGCTATGTTCACTTCGTCGATGCCTTCCCCACCACGGTGAGCGGCAAAATTCAAAAATTCAAAATGCGCGAGGCCATGTGTAGCGAGCTTGGGCTTAGCGAACAAGCAACGGCATAACCATAAAGTCTACTATCAGGAACATTATGACCACGACCCCCATCAGCGAAACGCACCAACTACTGCGCGACACGGTGCGCAAATTCGCCGAAAGCGAAATCGCGCCCGTCGCCCGCGCGCTCGATCGGGAAGAAAAATTCTCCGAGGATATCACCCGCAAGATGGGCCAGCTCGGGCTGTTTGGCATTCTGGTGCCCGAGGCTTACGGTGGCCATGGGATGGATTACCTCGCCTATGCCATTGCCTGCGAGGAGTTGGCGCGCATCGATGGTTCGCAAGCCGCCACCATCACCGCTCATAATTCGCTTGGGGTTGGCCCGCTGTATTATTTCGGCAATGAAACTCAGCGCAAAACCTACCTGCCCGGCCTATGCACCGGCGATCATGTCTGGGCCTTTGGCCTCACCGAACCCGGCGCGGGGTCGGACTCGCGCGGCAGCAAAACGCACGCCAAAAAAGTGGATGGTGGCTGGGTCATTAACGGTTCTAAAATCTATATCACCAACGGTTCGACCAGTATGAATGCGGGCGTCACCGTGCAAGCCGTCACTGGCAGCAAGGGGCCCGGCAAGCCCGAGCTTTCCTGCTTCATTGTCGAGCGCGGCACGAAGGGTTTTTCCGCCCGCGCCATGCATGGTAAACTCATGTGGCGCGCGTCCGATACGTCGGAGCTTTATTTCGAGGATGTCTTCGTGCCCGATGCCAATCTGCTGGGCAAACAAGGCGACGGCTCGAAGCAAATGCTCGCCACGCTTGATCGCGGTAAAATCGGCATCGCCGCCATGGGTGTCGGCTGCGCGCAAGGCGCCTACGAAAAAGCATTGGCCTATGCCAAAGAGCGCCGCCAGTTCAACCAACCCATTGCGCATTTCCAGTCCATCGCTTTTGCGCTGGCTGATATGCATATGAAAATCGAGCTCGCGCGCACCTATCTCTACCAAACCTGCGCCATGGCCGATAGCGGCCGGCCCTTCACCAAAGAAGCGGCGATCGCCAAGCTCTACAGCTCCGAAATCGCCGGGGAAGTAAGCGATATGGCCGTACAAATCCATGGTGGCTACGGCCTCATGCAGGAGTACGACGTCGAGCGTTTCTGGCGCGACCATCGCTTGCTGCGCATCGGCGAAGGCACCTCGGAAATTCAGCGCCTCATCATTTCGCGCGCCATTGGCTGCGCCGACTAACAACCACCCTACGCATGGAGCTTCTATGTCTGCTGCGCTTAAAAAAGAACCCGCATCGCCAAGCCCGCTTGATGCGGTGAAAGACAAGCTTAAGCTGCGCGCGCGCTACGGCAACTGGATCAATAACCAGTTTGTCGAACCCGTCGAGGGCCAGTATTTCGACAATACCAGCCCGGTGACGGGCGAGGTGTTCTGCCAGGTCGCCCGCTCGGGCGCGAAGGATGTGGAGCTGGCGCTCGATGCCGCGCACAAAGCCGGTGAAAGCTGGGGCATCATGGCCCCGGCCCAGCGCGCCAGCATCATGAACAAAATCGCCGACCGCATCGAGCAGAACCTCGAGCGTTTGGCCCTTGCCGAATGCCTCGACATGGGTAAACCCTTGCGCGAAGCCATGGCCGGCGACCTGCCGATGGTGATCGATCATTTCCGTTATTTCGCCGCCGCCGTGCGCATGGAAGATAGCTCGCTGTCGCAGGTCGATAACGATACCGTCGCTTATCATTTTCATGAGCCGATCGGCGTCGTTGGGGCCATCATTCCCTGGAATTTTCCGCTGACGCTCATGGCCTGGAAAGCCGCCCCGGCGATTGCCGCGGGCAACACCATGGTCATCAAACCGGCCGAGCAATCGCCCCTCTCCATTATGCTGTTCATGGAAATGGTCGCCGATATTTTACCCCCGGGCGTCATCAATATCGTGCATGGTTTCGGGCCCGAGGCAGGCAAAGCGCTGGCCACCAGCCCGCGCATCGGCAAGCTCACCTTCACCGGTGAAACCTCGACCGGAAAACTCATCATGCAATATGCCTCGGAAAATATTGTGCCGGTCACGCTCGAGCTGGGCGGCAAATCGCCCAACATTTTCTTTCCCGATATCTTCGCGGCCGATGATGCCTTCGCCGATAAAGCACTCGAGGGCTTCACCATGTTCGCCCTCAACAAGGGTGAGGTTTGCACCTCGCCCACGCGCGCGCTGGTGCATGAAAGTATTTATGATCGCTTCATCGAAAAAGCGGTGGCGCGGGTCGAGAAAATCACGGTCGGTAACCCGTTCGAGCTGACGACGATGATGGGCCCGCAAGCCTCGAAACAGCAGCATGATAAAGTCGTCTCCTATTTCGATATCGGCAAAAACGAAGGTGCGAAACTTCTCACCGGCGGCGGCAAACCAAGCCTCGGTGGCAAGCTCGATGGTGGTTACTATATTAAACCCACCGTATTCGCGGGCGATAACAGCATGCGCGTCTTCCGTGAGGAAATTTTTGGGCCGGTGGTGTCCGTCGCGAAGTTCAAGGATTTCGACGACGCGATGCGCATTGCGAACGACACAACCTACGGCCTCACCGCCGGGGTGTGGACGCGCGACATCAACACCGCGTACCGCGCTAGCCGGGCGATCAAGGCCGGGCGCATTTGGGTCAATGCCTACCATCTCTACCCCACCCATGCGGCCTTTGGCGGCTACAAACAATCGGGCATCGGGCGCGAAAACCACCGTATGATGCTCGCGCATTTCCAGCAAACCAAAAACGTGCTGACGAGTTACAGCCCGAACGCGCGCGGGTTCTTCTAGATATGGGCGCGATTCATTCACGTATCGATACGAGTGCCGCGGATTTTATCAGCAACCGGGATCATCACCGTGCGCTGGTCGATGAACTTGCCGCGCGCATCACCACCGTCGAGCAAGGCGGTGGGGCCAAGGCGGTGGAGCGCCATACGGCCCGCGGTAAACTGCCGCCGCGCGCACGCATCGCCCGGGTGCTCGATGCGGGGTCGCCGTTTCTCGAGCTATCAGCCCTTGCGGCGGATGGGATGTATGCGGCCGAAGGCGGCGTACCGAGTGCGGGGGTCGTCACGGGTATTGGCCGGGTGCATGGGCATGAATGCATGGTCGTCGCCAACGATGCGACGGTCAAAGGCGGCACCTATTTCCCGCTCACCGTGAAAAAACATCTGCGCGCGCAGGAAATTGCGATGCAAAATAACCTGCCCTGCATTTACTTGGTCGATTCCGGCGGTGCGTTCCTGCCGATGCAGGACGAAGTTTTCCCCGACCGTGAGCATTTTGGCCGCATTTTTTTCAATCAGGCGCGCATGTCGGCAGCGGGTATTCCGCAGGTCGCGGCCGTGCTTGGTTCCTGCACGGCGGGTGGGGCCTATGTGCCCGCCATGTGCGACGAATCGGTTATCGTCAAAGGTAACGGCACGATTTTTCTGGCCGGGCCACCGCTGGTGAAAGCCGCAACGGGTGAGGATGTCACCGCCGAGGATTTGGGCGGGGCCGAGGTGCATACCACGCAATCGGGTGTCGCCGATCATTACGCCGCAAATGAGGAAGAAGCCCTCTCCATCGTGCGTGATATTATCAAAAACCTGAACTGGAAAACCGCCGCCAAGCGTAACACGACACCATACGCCGAGCCGCTCTACCCGATCGAGGATATTTACGGCATTTTGCCCAAGGAATCGACCCGCGTGCCGTTCGATATCCGCGAAATTATTGCGCGCATCGTCGATGGCTCGGAATTCCACGAGTTCAAGAAACGCTACGGCACCAGCATTGTCTGCGGCTTTGCGAGCATCCACGGTTCGCCGGTCGGTATTGTCGCCAATAACGGCATTTTATTTTCCGAAGCCGCAATCAAGGCCACCCATTTTATCGAGCTCTGCGCCCAGCGCAGCATTCCGCTGGTGTTTTTGCAAAACATCACCGGCTTTATGGTCGGCAAAAAAGCCGAGGCCGAGGGCATCGCCCGTCATGGTGCCAAAATGGTGATGGCGGTGAGCAACGCCGCAGTGCCGAAATTCACCGTCATCATCGGCGGCAGTTTTGGCGCGGGCAATTACGGCATGTGTGGCCGCGCCTTCGACCCCCGTTTTGTATGGATGTGGCCCAATGCCCGCATCTCGGTCATGGGCGGCGAGCAAGCGGCGGATGTGCTCACCCGCGTGCGCGTCGATGCGATGGAGAAAAGCGGCAAAACCCCAAGCGCTGCCGAGCTTGAGGCGATTCGTGCACCGCTGCTTGAGAAATACACCCGTGAAGCCAGCGCCTATTACGCCACCGCCCGGCTATGGGACGACGGCATCATCGACCCCGCCACCACCCGCGACGTGCTGGGCCTCGCCATTGCCGCCAGCCTCAACGCCCCCATTGAGAAAACGCGCTTTGGCGTGTTTCGGATGTAGCCCATGCTGACCCTCACCATCGATACACGCGGCGTTGCCTTTGTCACCCTCAACCGGCCCGAGGTACATAACGCCTTTGATGAAAAACTCATCGGCGAACTCACCCGCGTGTTCACCGAGCTGAATAGCGATGCGCGCGTGCGCCTTGCCGTCATTTCCGGTGCGGGCAAAAGTTTTTGCGCCGGCGGCGACCTCAACTGGATGCGGGGCATGAAAGCCTTCAGCCGCGGGGAAAACATTGCCGATAGCGAGCGCCTCGCCACCATGTATGCGACGCTCGATGGGTTTTCAAAACCGCTCATCGGGGTGGTGCATGGCGCAGCACTGGGCGGTGGCTCGGGCCTCGCAGCGGTGTGCGATTTTGTGGTCGCGGCGGATAATGCCAGCTTCGGCTTCACCGAAACACGTCTTGGGATTTTACCTGCCGTCATTGGCCCCTACGCGCTCAAAAAAATCGGCCTGAGCAATGCCCGCGCCTATTTCATTTCGGGCATGCGCTTTAACGCCGCAACCGCACACGCGATTGGCCTCATTCACCGCGTGATGCCGATCGCCGAGCTTGAATCCACGCGCGACGCCGTGATCGACGAATTCCTGAAAGCCGCACCCATCGCGAGCGCGAAGGCCAAGGCCTTGATTGCTGCCTTCACCGCGCCCGGGGCCGATACGCGCCGCATCAGCATTGAAGCGATTGCGGATGCGCGCATCAGCGACGAAGGGCAAGCGGGCATGGATGCACTGCTGAATAACCGCAAAGCACCGTGGGTCGTATGAGCAACGCGCGCCCAATCACCCGTTTGCTGATTGCCAATCGCGGCGAAATCACCTGCCGTATTGTTGCAACCGCCAAAGCGATGGAGATCGAAACTGTCACTCTCTACGCGGCGGATGACGCGGCCTTGCCGCATGCCCGAATCGGCGATGTTGCGGTCATGCTTGAGGGCAATAGCTTGGCCGAAACCTACCTCAATATCGAAAAAATTATTGCCGCAGCCAAAGTCAGTGGGGCCGATGCCATTCACCCAGGCTATGGCTTTCTCTCCGAAAATGCGCGCTTCGCCGAAGCGGTTGAAAAAGCGGGGCTGATTTTTGTCGGGCCGAGCGCATCCATCATCGCCAGCATGGGCGACAAAGCCGCCTCGCGCATCCTGTGCCAAACTATCGGCGTGCCCACCGTACCCGGCTATGACGGTGGCAGTACGGATGCGACGCTGCTCGCGCGTGAGGCCGAGCGTATTGGCTACCCGGTGCTCGTCAAGGCTGCCGCGGGGGGTGGCGGTAAAGGGATGCGTATTGTGAGCGAGGCGAAGGATTTACCCGGCGCGCTTGAATCGGCGCGTGCCGAGGCCAAAAATGCCTTTGGTGATGATCGGTTGTTGCTCGAGAAATACCTGCTCACCCCGCGCCATATCGAGGTGCAGGTGTTTTCTGATACCCATGGCAATCACGTCCATTTGTTCGAGCGCGAATGCAGCATTCAGCGCCGCCATCAGAAAATTATCGAGGAAAGCCCGGCCCCGCAATTAAGTGCGGCGATGCGCGCGCGTATGGTCGAAGCGGCCACCACCATCACCCGCCATATCGGCTATGTCGGCGCGGGTACGGTCGAATTTATTGTCGATGCACGCGGCGAATTTTATTTCCTCGAAATGAATACGCGGTTACAGGTCGAGCATCCGGTAACGGAAATGGTCACCGGGCTGGATCTCGTAAAACTCCAGCTTGAGGTCGCGCAAGGGGCAGCATTGCCCTTCACACAAAGCGAGGTGCGCTGCCATGGGTGCGCCATCGAGGTGCGGCTCTATGCCGAAGACCCAGCGCGCGATTTCATGCCCTCCCCCGGCACACTTACACAGTTTACGCTGCCCCATCTGCCGCATGTGCGTAGCGAAAATGGCTATCGCAGCGGCAATGTGGTCAGCGCCAGCTACGACCCGATGATCGCGAAAATCGCGGCGTTTGGTGCCACCCGCGACGAGGCGATTCAGCGCTTAAGCAACGCACTCGCCCAAACGGTGATTGGCGGGGTTACGAATAATCGCAGCTATTTGCTGCGCATTTTGGGCCATCCGGCCTTTATGGCAGGCAATACCTCGACCGATTTTGTCGTCACCCACAAGGCCGATCTTTCCGCACCGCTAGCGGATGAGGCAACCCTGGCCCAGCTTGCGGCCGCCTATCTGCTGATGGGCAATCCCGCACCCAGCAACGCAAGCGGTGATACGCATGCGAGCGAGCAATCGGCCTGGGTCAACGCCACACGGGTGGGGGCAGCATGACGACGATGACCTTACAGATCGACGGCGCGCCGCTCGTGCTTGAAGATGTGGTGCGTAAAGCCGGTAGCGTGCGCTTCACCCTGAATGGCACCGCCTATCATTTTCATAGCACCCGTCAAAGCGATGGTAGCAACCTGCTTGCGTTTGAAATTGCGCCGGGCATCTGGCAGCGTATGGCGTACCATGCCTTCGCATCCGGCAAGGCGACGCGCGTGGCGCTTGGTAGGCATGAGGCGACGATCCGCGAAGCGTCGAGTGGCGCGCAAAACCATGCCGAGGGGCCAGCACCGCTTAGCCCCCCCGCACCGATGCCGGGGGTGATTCGTCAACTTCTGGTGGCCGTTGGCGAATCGGTCAGTAAAGGCCAGCCGCTCGTCGTGATGGAGGCGATGAAACTGCAAATGACCCTCGCCGCCGGGGGCGATGCTACGGTTGAGGCCGTGCGCGTCGCAATCGGTGATATGGTGAGCGAAGGAGCCGAACTCATCACCCTCACGGCACGCCCATGATCCATCCCGCCATCACCCTGGTCGATGTCAGTGCGCGTGACGGCTTGCAGAACGAGCCACAGGGTAAATATCTCTCGGCCGAAACCAAACTCACCTTCTTGCGCATGCTCGCGCAAACCGGCCTAACGCGCATCGAAGCCGGTAGCTTCGTGCGCCCACAAGCGGTGCCAGCCATGGCCAACTCGCGCGAAGTAGCCGCGGCGATTGGCCCCATCGAGGCCGATTTTCCGGAGGTGATTTTCTCCTACCTTGTACCGAACCTCAAAGGGCTTGAAGCGGCAACCAGCATCAAGGCCCGCGAGGTCGCGATTTTCCTGGCGCTATCGGAACAATTTTCGAAAGCGAATATCAACGCCACCGTCGAGGAATCCTTCACCGCCATTGCCCCAGTCGTCAGCGCTGCCCGCGCGGCTGGCATGCGCGTGCGCGGCTATATCTCGAA
This sequence comes from uncultured Azospirillum sp., assembly GCA_964652475.1. Taxonomy (GTDB): domain Bacteria; phylum Pseudomonadota; class Alphaproteobacteria; order Rickettsiales; family UBA3002; genus QFOX01. Next base: position 19,223 of record CAZZCK010000010.1, on the reverse strand, counting down.
CGTGTTTGGCTATAGCGACCTTGCCTTCACCCCGCACGAGGTCGTACGCCGCAGTCAGCAGCTCCTTGCGATGGGCTGTTTTGAAGTGTCGCTGGGCGATACCACCGCCATCGGCACACCCGAGATGGTCGAGCAACTCATGGCGGAAATCAGCGCACAAAACCTACCACTTGACCAAATCGCCATGCATTTTCACGACACGAACGGCCGCGCGATTGCGAATGTCGCACGGGCCTATGCGCACGGGATCCGCGTGTTCGATGCCGCCGCCGGTGGCCTTGGCGGCTGCCCCTATGCCAATAGCCCCAAAGGCAATGTCGCGATGGAGGATGTGGTGAACTGGTGCGCCGCCAACGCCGTTTCCTGCGCGATCACCGATACCGACGCACTCGCCCGCGCGACCCGCTTCATCCGCCACGCGCTCGCCGATGCCACACCAACCGCTTAGTTCTGTGGATAGAGCGGCATGCATCACGATGCCGGTTGTCATCCGCGGCGGTTTTCGTTAGCGTC
>CAZZCK010000010.1:0-18610 GCA_964652475.1 uncultured Azospirillum sp. | reverse complement strand
TATGACCACGACGCAGCACACGGTTGGATCATTTTTATTTGATTACCTGCACCGCTTGGGGGTCACGCATGTGTTCGGTATTCCCGGCGATTTTGCGCTGCCCACCTTCCGCTGGATGGAGCAATCGCCACTCAAAATCATCACCATGACGCACGAGCCAAGCGTCGGTTTCGCGGCCGATGCCTATGCCCGCATTCATGGCCTCGGGGTCGCGGCGGTCACCTACTGTGTCGGCGGCTTGAACATGCTGAACTCGGTGGCCTGCGCCTATGCCGAGCAGTCGCCGCTGCTGGTGCTTTCGGGCGGCCCCTCGCCGGTTGATCGCAAAAAGGACGTGCTGATGCACCATAAGGTACGCACCTTCGATACGCAGCGCCGTATTTACGAAGAAGTCACCGTCGCCACCGCCGTACTGCTCGACCCGGAAACCGCGGCGGGCGAAATCATGCGCGTGGTCAACGCCATTCTCGAGCATTCGCGCCCGGGCTATATTGAAATTCCATTCGACGTGGTGGATATGCCGATCACCACGCCCATTCCGCCGATCGTTGCACCGATCGTACCCACCAGCCACCCCGACCATTTGCATGCCATGGTCGAGGATGCGGTCGCGGTCATCAACGCCGCCAAGCAGCCGATTATCATTGCCGATATTGAACTGCAACGCCACGGGCTGGTCGATGAGGCCATGGCACTCGCCGAGAAATTCAACATCCCGGTCGCTTCAACCCTCATGTCCAAATCGCTGATCAACGAGACGCATCCGCTGCATATTGGTGTCTATTCCGGCCCGCTCTCCGAGGCGGCGGTACAAAAATACGTCGAGGATTCGGACTGCCTCATCATGCTCGGCGCGATGATTACCGATGTCTGGTTTGGCTTCACGAGCACGAGCGAAAAGCTCAGCCGCAAACGCACCATGCTCGCCACCACCGAAAAAATGCAGATCGGCGCGCGGACGTATGAGCAGGTCGCCATGAAGGATTTTCTCGAGGCGATGGCCGCCGCTGCCATCACTCCGCGCGCGCTGGGTGCCATGCCCAAACCCGCCCCCGAGCCCACACCGCTGAGCGATGCCGAACGCGCGCAGGACATCACGATCGAGAGCTTCTTTCGCATTCTAGGTCTCAATGTCGATGAGAACAGCATCATCACCTGCGACACGGGCGACGCCATGTTCGGCGCGATGCAGCTGCGTACCAAAAACGCCACCAACTTTCTGGCGGATGCCTATTACCTCTCGATGGGCTTTGCCATGCCCGCCGCGATCGGTGCGATGGCGGCCAAACCCGATAGCCGGGTGATCTCGATCATTGGTGACGGCGCCTTTCAAATGACCGGGATCGAGCTTTCAACCGCCGCCAAATTCGGCATGAAACCGATCGTATTCGTCCTCAACAACGACGGCTACGGCACGCAGCGCTTCATTCTCGATGGGCCGTTCAACGAAATCCTGCAATGGAACTACACCAAAATGATCGACATGTTCGGGGTTGGGGTCGGCAAAAAAGTGCACACCAATGGCGAAGTCGAGGTCGCACTCAAGGAAGCCATGGCGAGCGATGTGCTGACCTTGATCGAAGTCGTCATCCCGCGCGATGCCTGTAGCCCAAGCCTGCGCCGGGTGGGCGAAGAACTGGGCCGCTTGCGCGATAAAAATAAGCGCACAGCGTAATTTTTCGGCCCACTGAAGACTGGAGACTAGAGACTGAATGGCTCCCTCCCCTGTGGCATTTTCGCCGCTTGACGAAACGGTACAATCCATGCATCTTGATTCTTGGGACAAGAATGGAGATTGCGATGGCATCACCCCGCCGCACTGCCGGTATGGATAGGAAATCCGGGCAAAAAACCACAGCGAACACCGCCCGTGGCGCGCGCAGCAGCAGTAAAAACGTCACCCCCATCCATGGCGGCAAACGGCCAGGGGCCGGTCGCCCCAAGGGCAGCGGGCGCTTTGGCGAAATCACCGAGCGCGTGCGCGTACCCGCCAGTTTGGTTGGGGACGTAATCCGTTTCGTGGAGTCCAAGGCCTTCAAGCTGCCGCTGTTCGAATGCACCGTGCAAGCGGGTTCACCCGCCTTTGCCGAGGATACCATTGCCAGTCGGATGGACTTGAATAGCCATCTCGTGCGCCGACCGGAGGAGACGTTTCTCGTGCGCGCCGCCGGTGACTCGATGATCGATGCTAATATCCGCGATGGTGATTTGCTGGTGGTCGATCGCGCCGCATCGCCTAAGCATGGCAAAATTGTGATCGCGGCGGTGGATGGGGCCTTGACCGTCAAATTCCTCATCATCAAGCAGGGGCGCACCTACCTCATGCCGGCAAACCCGGAATACGAACCGATTCCCGTCAACCCCGAAACGGGCGTGACCATCTGGGGCGTCGTCACCAGCTCGGTGCGCGAGCATTAACCGCAGTCGATTGCTACCTAACACGCTTTTCACTAGGCGGTCGCGCGCCAGTCGCCTACATCATATCCATGCCAATCATTGCACGCATCCTTGCTGCACTCACCCTCGGGCTGGTGATACCCGCACACGCCCTGGCCGCGCCCTATATCCCCGCGCGGGATGACGTGGTGCTCGCGGTTTTGCCTCAATCCGCCTCGCTGGTGGCACTGCGCGCGCTCGAGCAGCAGCATCGCGCCACGCCCGATGACCGCGCCACCTCCCTTGCCTTGGTGCGGGCCTATATCGCGCTTGGCAAACGCGAGGGCGACCCACGCTATTACGGCTATGCCGAGGCCATCACCACGCCGTTGCTCGCCGTCAAAACCACCAAACCTGACCTTGAGCTGATGCTCGTCCAGGCGATCATTCTCCAGCACCGCCATGATTTTGATGGAGCACAGGTGCTACTCAATAAAATCCTGCGCGAGAAGCCGCGCTATATCGAGGCGCTGCTGGTGCGCGCGGTGATCGCCATGGCCCGTGGCGACTATAATGCCGCGCGCGCCGATTGCGCCATGAGTCTCACCCCCGCGACGGGTGCATTGCTTGGCATCACCTGCCGGTCGATGGTCGATGGCGCGAGCGGCAAACTTGCCGAAAGCTATGCCACCCTCAACCGCTTTTACACGCAGTTTGCCACCCAAGCCTCGGCAGATGAAGCAAGCTGGGCGCTCAGCACTTTGGGCGACATGGCGCGCCGCCTAGGCGATGAAATGGCGGCACAGAAACATTTTCGCGCGGCACTCGTGGCTAATCCCTATGATTATTACGCCATGGCGGCGCTCGCCGACCTGCTGCTCGATGCCAAACGCCCGGACGAAGTGATGCCGCTACTTGGTGATTTTACCAATCAGGATCATTTGTTATTGCGCATTGCGCTCGCGGAAAAACAGCGCGGTGGTTCGGGCGTTAGCGATCTGGTCGATGAGCTGCGCGCACGCATTGTGGCCAACCGCGCGCGTAACGAGACCACCCATCTGCGCGACGATGCGCGCTTTTATCTCGATCTTGCGGATGAGCCGCGTACCGCGTATCGCCTGGCGAAAGAGAACTGGAAAAAGGCCAAAGAACCCGAGGATGCGCGCATCCTCATCCGCGCTGCCATCGCGGTGGGTGAGCCCGCAACCGTCAATGCCGTGCGCGCCTGGCAGCGCAGTGTTGGCTACGAGGATATCACCTTCACGCGGTACGACACCCCATGATCCAGCGCCTCGCATCCCTCCTCTTTCTGCTGCTTGTTGCGGCCCCCGCGTTCGCGCATAAGCCCAGCGACAGCTACCTGCGCCTCACGGTGGATGGTGCCACCATCGCGGGCGAATGGGCATTGAGCCTGCGCGACCTTGCGCGGCTAATCACCATCGATGCGAACGATGACCAAACCATCACCTGGGGCGAATTACGCGTGCAACACCCTGCCATCGCCGCCATCCTCGCCGAGGATTTAACCTTCATCGTGGCCGAGCAACCCTGCCCGATCACCGCCGGCGACCTCATGGTCGAGGAACTAAGCGACGGAAACTATGCCGTGATGCGCTTTACCGCCAGCTGCACCACGGCGATCGAAACGCTCACCCTCCGCGATAATTTTTTCTACGATGCCGACGCGCAGCATAAGAATCTCGTCTCCATCAACGCGCCGGATTACACGCAAAGCACGATCCTAAGCCATGATCGCCGGACTGCAGTGCTATCAATGCGCGCACCAAGTGCGCTCAAGCAGCTCTATGATTATGCGCGGCAGGGCACGCTGCATATCTGGCTGGGGCTGGATCATTTTTTATTTCTGCTCGCGTTGCTGCTACCCGCCGCCTGGATTTACCGCGACAAAAAGCCGGTCCTCGATGCGCCGTTTAACCAGGTATTCTGGCAAGTGTTTGGTTATGTCTCGGCCTTCACCCTCGCCCATGCGGCAACCCTTACCCTCGCCCTGTTCAACCTCATTCAACTGCCATCGCAGCTGGTGGAATCGCTGATTGCACTCACCATCATCGTGGCCTGCATCAACAATATGCGGCCGTTTTTAACGCAGCGTCTATGGCTGCTCACCTTCGTCTTTGGCCTCATCCACGGCATGGGTTTTGCCAGCACCCTGGGCGATTTGGGCCTTGCGGTTGAGGCACGCTGGCTGGCGCTGCTTGGCTTTAACCTTGGGGTCGAGTTTGGGCAGCTGGTGGTGGTCACGATTTTACTGCCGATTTTTTATACCATCCGTCAGCATGCGGCCTATCGCTGGCTGGTGGTACGTGGCTTCTCCGGCGTGATTCTTATCCTCGCCACGATCTGGCTCATCCAACGCAGCAGCGGCGTCATGATCTGGCAATTCCTTGGGCCATAAAAACGGTTTGCAGTAAGTGAAATGGCTATACCTTGGCAGCGCACCCGTGATGCCATCGGTGCCGGGAGCGTTTATTCAGCGCCAAGCGCGGCAAGAATAAAGCTGATGCCAAGACCAGCAATCACCCCACCGGCGAAACGCAGATACTCGTGCCCCGCGCGGATTGTGGTGGTGAACAGGCCGATCGACACCCCCGCGAGATGGATCACAATCGTCGCCAATACAAAGCCGCCGACAAACTGCTCGGCATGCGCTTGCTCGGGCATTTCGGCGCCATGCGCAAAGCCGTGATAGACCCCAAACGCCGCCACCAGCAGGTAAATAAATAACTGCGGGAGCTTGCTGCCAAAGAAAATCGAGGTGCCAAGCAGCGTCACCGAAAGGGCGATCCCCATTTCAACACCACCCAGCTCAGTGCCGCTCATGCCGGCATAGCCACCGGCGATCATCGCCAGCACAAACGTTGCCGGCAATGTCCAGATCGCACGTTTAGCTGCCAACTGGGTGCTGACAATACCAACCGCGAGCATGGCCAGCAGATGATCAAGCCCAAAAATCGGATGGGTGAAGCCCGCCATAAAATCCGAGCTGGCTTCCTGCGTCGCATGCGCGAGGGCGAGCGTTGGTATGGCGGTCAAGGCAAGTGCTGCGAGCGTTTGCAATGGTTTGAAAGTAGATGGCATCATGTCTCCGTATGGTTGATATTATTGCAATGTCACCGTGGCGGATACTTTACCTGAAGCGCTCGTTTTTGCACATGACAACTGCGTAACCACCACCCCATATTCTTTTTCAAGCTGCTCGAGCCAGAGCAGCATCGCGGTGAAACTTGCCGATTCCAGCGTCACTTGCAACCCATCCCCCGCGACCGGTTGCGCCGAGGCGATCACGAGTGAGAACGTGTTCGCCGTATCGCTCACGCGGGTGAGCAGTGGTGCGCCCGCCGCGCTCGTGACAGTAGCGTTGCTTGCACTCAGGCGTTTTGCCGCCGCGGCATGCTCGCGCATCCAGTTGAGGTCACTACGCGCGGTGAGGAGCCGTTCGACGGCCTCGTTCTTGGCGCGCTGGCTTGGCATGACCACGCCTTGCCAGATAACGGCCATAAGTACGACGACAAATAAAATCCGCAACGCCCGCACCTCACGCGGTTGCCGTGTTGCAAGATGCATCGCGATCGCATCCGTCAATCGGTGGAGTAAATGAAGGCGCGTCATGGTTGCCCCCGTGCCACTACCATTTCCACCATCACCCCTTGCGCATTATTGGTCACTCCAAGTACCTGGGCATTCAGGCCCGCCGCGCGTAGGCGCTCCCCCAGTTCATTGATCGCAGCAAGCGCAGGAGCCGATAAACGCAGGCGCAGCGATGACTCCGCTTCGCGATAGTCGAACGTCTCGACACGGATCGCCGCCGCCGGATCCCACACCGCCGCAAGCGCGCCCAGCAGCGTCATCGCACCGTCACGGCTACCGACACTGCCAAGGCTTAGCTGCGATTTCATTTGACGGATGGGGCTGATGATTTTTTTATCGCCCGGGAAAATTTCACGGTAAAGCGTCACCATTTCTGCATTCGCCTCGCGGGCTTGATGCGTATAATACAGCGTCTGCACACCCGCCAGCAGCGCATAAAACATCAGCAATCCCGCCGCGATTTTTATCCATGACGTCAGCCGGTTCATGCCCGACCCCGCATGGCGACGGTGCCGAGCATAGTGCCCGAGGAGCAGATTCATCGCGGGCATCATGGATGCCTCAGCCATCCCCCTGGCCATCACCGTATCGACGTTCGTATCCACCGGCTGCACCGTGAGCGTGACCTGCGGATAAATGGCAGCGATGCCAGCAATATCATCGAACCAGGCTTGATCAACCGCGCCGCTCAGCTGCAGCTGATTTGGCAAGGAATCGCTCTGGGCAAAGGTCAGGCTCAGCCATGCTGGCATCAGTGCGGCATCCATCGCCACCCCATAATCCGCTGTGCTACGCAGCCAGGCACTTGTGCCGTCGCACAGCAACTGCCACTGCCCGGGTTGGTGCGTGAGCGCCAGCATATCCGGCAGCATCACATCGGGGGTTAGGCTTGCTGCACCAAGCAGCGCCACCCAATGTTCCATCCGCCGATGCGGCACCGCTGCTACCGCGATCGCGTCGCTTTCACGGCGGCGATCATCGGCGCAGACCACATGCATGCTTGCGATATCCTCGGCGAGTTTTTCCTCGATCAAAAACGGTATGGTTTCATCGCGATGTTTACGCTGATGCTTTGTCAGTGCCACCTGTGCCAGCACCACCGCGCGGCCCGGCACCAGCACAATAATGCGTGCCTTCGCACTAAGCACAGGCAGCGTGTCGCGCAATGGTTCCGCCGACATGGGATGGGGTGATTGCGCGTGAATCCGTCCAGCGATCTGGTGTACCCAGGTCAGGCGGTCGTCCCAGGCGATGCGAATAATCAACTGTTCCATCTATTCCCCACTCAGATCGCGGCGGATGATACGCAGCAGCGGGTTACCGAAATTGTCTTCTTCGCGCGCAAGCTCAGTACGCAATATCAGCCGCCCATGAGCGGTCGGCACCATCACCGTCACTTGAAAATGCGCACTGGTCACATCCATCCCCTTCGTAATCACCCCGATCGCATTGAGCTCAGCGCGCGTGAGGTAATTGGTTTTACGTAACGCCGTGATGAAGCGTGCATAGGCTTCGGCATCCGGTATATACGCCCTAAGCAGCATGTCAGAAGCAGTGTTGACATTCAACGTCGATTCCGTCTCGGGCAGTGCCACCACATGCGGCATCAGGCGCGTCACCTCGTCGGGCAGCAATCCCTCGATCGCGCGCAGCTCACTTTCATCATGCAACAGTTGCGGGGCCGCCTTAGTGCCCAGTCGGGCAATGATGATGGGTGCCACTTCTTCGCGCAGACCAAGCAGGCGCACCAGCTGTAAAAAACGCCCGCGCTCGAGGTCGGAATCGATCATGCCATTGAGGTTGAAGCGCGCCTGTTCGTCCTCGATGCGCAGGGTCAGTGCACCATTGGTTACGAGCGCTGCGGCATTCGCATTCGCCCAAGGCTGACCCAAATGGTCAAGTCCAGGCTCACGTTTTGCGCTCACGAGCAGTAATTGGCGTGCCCATAATTCCGCGCCAAGCGCTTCGGCATACGCCTGATTTTGGCTGAGCATATTGCCGGTACGCAAGGTTACCAGCCGGGTGCGTGTCAGCATGCCCATGGCAATGAGGGCGGCGATCATAAATACAAACAGCACGGTGATGAGCGCCGCGCCGCGCTCGTCGCGCCAAGCCGGGTGACCGATAGGCTTCATGCGGGTGAGATGCATCATGAATCGGGCACCTCAACGAAACGTCGCAAGGTCCCCATGCGCGCACTCGTCCAGGTGATTTCGATCAGGCGCGGGCCGGCTTTCTGCCACGCAAAATCCGTCACCCCCTCGAGCAGTATCTGGCGTTGAATCGGGGCATCGACCATATCCGCCGAGCGATAGCTGCGCGTCAGCGCACCATCGATCAGCGCATAGGCGACGTACCGACGGTTACTGCGCGTCAGCGCAAGTGGGTTTGGCCACCCGCCGCGCAAAAATTCTACACCGCCTGGGGTTGGCTTCATGCTCGCCGGGTCGATCTGGATCGCGTCTTGCGTCATGATCCAGATCGCTTTTTGCAGCTGCGTCAATTGCGCCGCCTTCGCTTGCGTCGCCGCGCGCGCGCTAATCACCGATTGCAGCATGGCATGCGAGCCCAAGCCAATCAGCGAAAAAATAACCAGCGCCACCAACAGCTCGAGCAAGGTGAATCCACTGCGGTGCGCGGGTATCGCGTGACATGGCTGTAATGGCCCGCTCACAAATTATTCCCCACAAATCCGTTGAGCGATAGCACCGCCACGGGCGTTGCGGCTGCATTTGTTCCAGTGGCTGGCAACGGTGCCACCTCAAGATGCACCCGGCGAATATCGGGGTTGGGTGTCGCCACGATCTCACGGCGCAATTGCCATTCGCGGTTAGCCATCGTCACCGTATCGCTACGACGCCCGAGCTCGGGCCATTCACGCGTCGCACGCAACTGGGCGAGGTGATTTTGCGCCACCATCTCGGCCAGCATTTTCTGCTCGAGGGTGGCGAGTTGTGCCGCACCTTGCTGCGCCGCTGCGCTCAAGCCCGCTGCCGCCACCGCCAGAATCGTCAAGGCCACCACCACCTCAATCAGGGTGAAGCCGTGGCGGGTGTTGCAGCAATGATCCATCATGCGCCTTGCTCCGAACGCGTCATGCGAATCTCGCCAATCCCGTCGCCGGATAGTTGCCAACGGCCCGGACTGGTGGGGGACTCTAGGGTGATCGAAAACGCCGTCATCTCGCCGCTTGAGAAAAATACTAGTGTCGGCGTGAGTAGTTCGCGCGAATCCTTTTCAGCAAGCGTCACCGCACGCCCCTCACGCACAAGGTTCAAGCGCAGATCGCCAGGCAAACGGTAGGGCCGCAAGATCGCGGCATCCGCCGGTTGCCAGCGCGTGAGGGCGGCATCGTAGGTCAGCGCGCGGTAGCCGCTCGCCGTGAGCGCGATCGCCGTGGTGGTTTTTTCAAACGCGGCATCATCCGCCACGAGCTGTAGCACTTCATGGAGGCGCTCGGCCTCTTCGCGCACACGCTGCTCACCCCCGCCGGATACGGAAAGCGTCACCGCCCCCGCAATCACCGCAACCAGCACCAACACCACCAGTAGCTCGACCAGGGTGAAGCCGCCCGCGCAGCACCGCCGGCGCTCAATCCATGCGCTATTCCCACGCACCGATGATGCTTTCTTGATCGGGCGATGCCGCGTCCCCCTTCGGGCCGAGTGAGTAGAGGTCATAGGCGGTGCCATGCGTCCCCGGAACGAGGTATTGATAGGGGTTGCCCCAAGGATCAATCGGCAGTTTCTTTAAGTACCCATCGGCGCTCCAATTCTTCGCCTCAGGCTGGCCACTGGGTTTTTCAACCAGCGCCTCAAGCCCTTGTTGAGTGCTCGGGTAGCTGTAATTATCGAGCTTATAAATATCGAGCGCCGTCGCAATCGTGGTGAGGTCGGCGCGGGCGACGGTTTGGCGCGCCGCATCCGGGCGGCCAATCACATTAGGCACCACCAGCGCCATCAGAATACCGATGATGACAAGCACCACCATCACCTCGATCAGGGTGAAGGCGGCGCGGTTTGTTGCCGCATGGCACAGACGCAGATTCGCGGATGGGATGGATCGGGTTTGCATATCAACTCACCAATTGATTGAGGTTAAGAATCGGCAGAATAATGGCCAGCACGAGCAATAGCACCACCCCACCCATGAACACCAGCACCAGCGGCTCGAACAGGCCAAGCACCAGCGCAGTACGATTTTCAAGGTCGCGCTGCTGAATGGCGCTCGCCCGTGCCAACATCTCGCCAAGCGTGCCGCTGGCTTCGCCACTGGCCACCATGGTCGTCAGCACCGGCGGAATGATGCCGGTTTGCTCGAGGCTTTGCGCAAGGCTTACCCCCTCGCTCACCCGTTTCGCAACCTCCGTCAGCGCTGTTTTGATATGGCGATTGCCCAGCGTCGCACTCGCAATATCAAGCGCCTGCACCAGCGGTACGCCGCTTTCATGCAGCATGCCCAGCGTCGCCGAAAATCGCGCCAGGTTATATTGCATGAGCAATTTGCCAACCACCGGCCAACGCAGCATGCGCCGGTCGATCGCCGCGCGCGTCGTGGGCTTGCGCCAGCGCCGGCGCAGCCATACCACCAGCATCACTGCCGCCGCCACGATCAGCAGGCCATACTGGCCAATACCATGGCTGATCGCAATCAGCCCACGGGTCAGCAGCGGCAGGGTTTGCCCGGCATCGCTGAACACGCGCACCATATCGGGCACAATAAACACCAGCAGGAAAAAAATAATTGCGAGCGAAACGATGGTGAGAATCATGGGGTAGAGCAACGCCAGCAGCATTTTCTGCCGCGCCTGATAACTGCTTTCGGTATAGTCGGCGAGATAACTCAACACCGTATCAAGATGGCTGCTGCGTTCCCCGGCATGGATGCTCGCGCGGTAAAGCTCCGAGAACGCGCGCGGGTAAGCGGCCATACTATCCGCCAGCGTATTGCCTTCAAGCACCTGCGTGCGTACCGCTGCAATCATGCGCTCGATGGCGGGTTTTTCCTGCTGCTGGCTGACCACTTGCAATGCCTGCTCCACCGGCAAGCGCGCCGCAATCAAGGTTGCCAGCTGGCGCGTCAGCATGCTCACTTCGCGTAAGCCTACGGCTTTGCCACCCGAGCGGCGGCGCGGCGCGGATGTACCTTGGCGCTGGCGTGTGCGTGAATCCGCCTCGTGCAATGCGAGCGGCGTTAAGGCCCGCGCGCGCAGCAGCTGGCGGGCATGGCGCGCACTCTCGGCCTCAAGCACGCCGCGCGCACGCCGCCCGTTTGCATCAAGCGCACTGTAATCAAACGCGGCCATGGCTACTCGCTGGTGACACGCATCACCTCTTCGCTGGTGGTGATCCCGGCCAGCACTTTCATGCGCCCATCCTCGCGGATGCTGGCGCTATGCCGCCGCGCATGGGCCTCAAGCGCCTCTTCGCTCGCGCGCTCATGCATCAGCGCGCGCATGGCCTCATCCACCATCACCAGTTCGTAAATGCCAAGCCGCCCTTTATAGCCACTGCCGCGGCAATGCGTGCAGCCCACCGCCCGGTAAACCTCCGGTGGTTGATGCGGCGAAACGCCTAGAAACGCACATTCCGTCGTACTCGCGCGGTAGGGCGCTTTGCAGTGATGACACAAGGCGCGCACCAAGCGCTGCGCCATTAAGCCAACGAGGCTCGACGATAATAAAAACGGCTCAACGCCCATATCGATCAACCGCGTGATCGCACCAATCGCGCTGTTCGTGTGCAGGGTCGATACCACCAAATGCCCGGTGAGGCTTGCCTGCACCGCGATCGATGCGGTCTCGCCATCGCGGATTTCACCGACCATCACCACGTCGGGGTCTTGCCGCAAAATCGCCCGCAAGCCCCGCGCGAAGGTGAGGTCAACCCGCGCATTCACCTGCGTTTGGCCGATGCCTTCGATCTGATATTCGACGGGATCTTCGATGGTGAGAATATTGCGCCGCCGGTCATTCATCTGCGACAGCATCGCATAAAGCGAGGTGGTTTTGCCCGAACCCGTCGGCCCGGTGATGAGGATAATGCCGTGCGGTTTGGCGATCAGGCGTTGCAGCGTTGCCATCGCCTCATCGCTCAACCCGAGCTGGGTCACATCAAGGCGCTGGCCCTGCTTATCGAGCAGGCGCAGCACCACCCGCTCACCCGCGCCCGCCGGCATGGTCGACACGCGCACATCCACCTCTCGCCCACCGATGCGCAGCGACATGCGCCCGTCCTGCGGCAGGCGTTTTTCAGCAATATCGAGCTTAGCCATGACCTTGATGCGCGAGACCAGCAGCGGCGCGAGGCCCGGCTCGAGCTTCACGGTTTCGTGCAGCACCCCATCGATCCGCAAGCGCACGATGAGCGATTTCTCAAAGGTCTCGACATGAATATCCGAGGCGTTCTCGCGCAAGGCTTCCATCAGCAGCGCGTTGATGAGACGGATCACCGGCGCGTCGTCCTCTTGCGCTAATAGGTCGCTATTTTCTACCACCGAATCGACGGCGCGGGTGAGCGACATCGCCTCGCCGACATCCTCGGCGAATTTTTGCGCCGCCCCATCCGCATGCTGATAGGTCACCTGCATCGCATCATCGAACTGGTCGAGTGTGACCTGCTCCAACCGCAACCCCGGCCCGGCAATGCGGCTCACCTCGGCGAGAATTTCCGGGGTCATCCCGGCTTTGAATAGCAGGGTTGGCACGGCCGCACCACCAAGCAAACAGACGCCGTACTGCGCAGCAAAATGGTACGGTAATTTCACTGTTGCCGCTAGCGTCATCACCGCCTCACGGCGCGACCGAGGCCAGATGTCGCTGCATCCGCGGGCGGCTCGATCACAGGCGCGATCGGCGCGGCACTGCTCGCTTCGGGCACCGGGGTGGCAACCGGCGCAACCGTTGCTGGCGGCGGCGTTTCCGATGGGGCGAGTGTTGGCTCAAGCGTTGGCACCAGCGGCGGCAAGCGCTTCGCCGGTGGGGTGAAAATGGTTGATGCATCGGGCGCCTGGCGTGGCGCATGATCGCCCAGACCCGAGGATGGCTGCAGCAGCTGCACGTCATAAATCTGCTGATACCGCCCTTGCGTCACTCGCCCGGCGGCGAGCCGATCATTCAGCACGGTCGGGCGCAAAAACACGACCAGATTGCGCTTGGTATTGGCGCTGCTCGTATTACGAAACAGTGCGCCCAGCAGCGGTATATCGCCCAGTAGCGGTACCTTACTCACCGTCTCGGTCACGTCATCCTGGATCAACCCGCCAAGCACAATGGTTTCGCCATCCTCGGCCAGGATTTTGGTTTCAATCGTACGTTTATTGGTGATGAGATCCGCCGCCCCGGTGGTCTGTGTCGGCGCGATGGAGGAAACCTCCTGCGCGATGGTCAGGCGCACCAGATTGCCTTCATGAATTTGCGGCAGCACGCGCAGCGTTACGCCGATATCCTGGCGCTCGATCGTGGTGAAGGGGTTGCCCACCCCGGCATTGAGGGTCGAAAAACTGCCGGTACGAAACGGCACGTTCTGGCCGACCACAATGCGCGCTTCGGCATTATCAAGCGTGGTGATGCTGGGCGTTGACAGCAAATTCACCCCCGCCGTGCTCGCCAAGGCACGAATTACCACGTCGAAACTATCCTTCACCCCAAGCGCGATGGCGAGCCCCTCGCCACCAACCGCGCCGCTTTGCGCGCTGCCAAGTTGCGCGAGCACTGAGCTAATCGGCAGCCCGGTCGCTGAAAACTGGGTAGTGCCTGCGGCAATTTTTTCGGCAACGCCACCACCGGCAAGCTGCACGCCAAGCTGGCGCGATTGGTCGGACGTCACCTCGACAATCGCCGCTTCGATCAGCACTTGCGGGCGGCGCACATCGAGCTGGCGCACCAGCGCGCGGATCTCATTCATGCGTGCTGGCTCGGCCCGCACCACCAATGCGTTGAGCGCGACATCGGCCTGGATCGACCCATCCCCCCCGTCGCTGACTTGGCCGGATGCGCCATTCGCGCCCGCGCTCGCGTTCCCAAGTGCGGTGGCAAATAAATTCGCACCGGCGGCGTTGCCGCCATTCGCCGATCCTGCATTCACCGCCGCTGCAGCAGTCGGGCTATTGGCCACAGCACCGCCCCCTGCCCCGCCGCCATTGCTCAGCATGCGCCGCAGCAAACCTGCTACTTCGCGCGCATCGGCGTATTGCAAACGAATCAGCTGAATATCACTGCCACTGGGTACTTTTTTATCGAGCGTTTCGACCAAGCGGCGAATCGCTTGTCGATCACTCACATCACCGCGCACGATGATGCTGTTGCTGCGTTCATCCGCTACCACCCGCAAGCGGTTGCGCGATTTACTATCGGCCAGCTGGACGGGCGACAGGGTCTCGATCAGCGGCACAATATTGCCGACCCATGCCTCCTTGAGCGGGATAATTTCGACCTCACCACCACCGGGACGATCAAGCCCTTGAAGGGATTTCATGACCTGCGCCACGTTATCAGCATAGTCGCTGACGATAAGCGCATTCGAGGTTGCCGAACCTTCGAGATACCCCGCGGGCGAGACCAGGGGCTTGAGCAGCTTCACCGCTTCCTCGATATTGGCGTTTTTCACCGCCACCACGCGGGTGATGATCTGCTGGCTGTTCGCTCGCGCCGTGCCGCTTGAGGCCGTGCCCTTGTTCGTGGCAAGCGGCACAATCCGCGTTGCATTCTCAGAGGCCACCGCCGCAAACCCATTGACGCGAAGGACGGATAAAAATACCTCATTCACCGCCTCTTTGCTCATCGCACTGGGGCTAATGACGGTGATGGTGCCTTTCACGGCCGGGTCGACAATGAAATTCTCGCCGGTGATGCTCGCCACCTGCTCGATGAAGGCGCGGATATCCACATCCTTCAAATTCAGGCTGAAGCCATTGGGGTTGGGTGACGCCGCAGCGGCGGCATGGGTCGGGCTAGCAAACCCCATCATCAGCACCAGGCCCATGATCGCGCCGACGGCACAAATGTGCCGTATGAAAGATAGAAACGCATAATGATGGGATATCAGTTTCATGGTGCCGTGGTGATGGATTCAAACAACTTATGGCTTACGGTAGCGGATAATCAATGGTGATAGTTTGCTCACCGCGCTTGACATCCAGCGTCAGTTTTTTTTGTAGCGCGAGTGTCGGGATCAAGGCGCGGTCACCCTTAGGGTTACCCACCGCCTTGCCATTCACCGCCAGCACAATGTCGCCGGCCACAATCCCGCGATTGTCGAACACGCCCTGCGCGTCCTGACCCGTGAAGCGATAGCCTTGCTGCTCGCCCGCGCTCACCGGCTCGAGGCCTGCCTGAGCAAGCAACGCACCCGGATTATCAAGAAAGCGGCGGGCGACCTCACCGGTGCTTAGGGCTACGGGCGGGGGTGTGGGCGCATCCGGCGGCAGGGTGACAAACCGTGACGCAACCGACGCATTACCGGTGGGCGAGAGGGCCGCCCCATCGGCGCGCGGTGTGCTCGGCGCAGGCATCACCAGCGTCGCGCGGTTCGTGCCTTGCGCGAGGATGACCTGATCGGCCAGCACCGCGCCGATCACCCATCCACCATCGGGCAATGTCTCGCCCGCGCGGTAGTAATGTTCGGGCCCGCCGCCGATCGAAATATAGGCGCCGGAAAATGCCGGATCTGCCGAAACGCTGACACCTTTCAGAGTATAGTGACTGACATTGACCCCAGCACTTTGCGCATTGCCGAGCAGCGCGGCATCCTCAGGGGCGCTCCCAAACCAGGCCAGGCGGGCAATATCGCGCGCACCCAACAGCGCGGGCATTGTGCCTTGATCCGTAGTCATGGCAGGCGGTTTATCCTGCGCCATGCGCCGATGCAGCGCGTATCCTTGCCAGCCCGCCTGGGCGAGCAACCCAAGCGCAATCACGAGGGCAATGCACTTTAGCAGGCCGTTCGATGGATGCGATGGGCGGTTGCGCGCGCGAATCATGGTAAGCCATATATCGGTGAGGGTATGGTCATCGTAATTAACGTGAACGCGCCCGCAATGCACGCAACTTCCTGCTCTCTTACACAGATGTAATTCCCTTACGCAGATGTAATAGTGTTGGCGTTGCTATTTTATGTAATTTCTGGCATTGCATGGGAACCGATTGCATTACTGTGATCGTACGACCTGCCGATAACGGCTCGCTAGAAGCCGCGAGTAAACACCAAAACCGAGGCGCCATGGGTGGCCTCATCATGAAACCATTTGTTGGAGATTCCTGTGAACACCAATCCTGCTGTCAGACTCACCACCACCACGGCGCTGAAATCGGCGCTTGCGGTCACCCTGATGCTCGCCACCGGCACCAGTGCCCTGGCCTCCAGCCACCGCGAAGCGCCGGCCATCACTGGCAGCCCACGCGTCGATGGTACGGACTTATACATGTTCCGCAGCTACGAAACGGGTCGCGCTGCGTTCACGACCATTTTGTCGAACTACATCCCCGGTCAGGACGCGTATAACGGCCCCAACTACGCAGCGATGGACCCCAACGCGATTTACGAAATCCATATCGACAATACCGGCGACGCGGTTGAAGATATCACCTACCAGTTCAAATTCTCCGAGTCGCTGAACGGTGGCAACGGTATTGCCATTCCCGTCGGCGGTCAGAACGTGGCCATCCCGCTCAAGAACGCAGGCACGATTGCTGCTGGCAACTCCGCCAACCTTAACTACAACCAAACCTATACGGTAACCCAAATCACTGGGCCGCGCCGCACCGGTACGCGTACGACCATCACCAATGCGTCGGGGGGTGGCAGCACCTTCATCAAACCGATGGATTATATCGGCACCAAAACCTTCGGTAACTCGGCTGCCTACCAGGCCTATGCCGACCAGTACAAGTACAACATCACCATCCCTGGCTGCGGTACTCCGGGCCGTATGTTTGTGGGTCAACGTAAAGAAGGCTTCCAGATCAGTCTGGGCCCGATCTTCGATCTGATCAATGCATCGCAATCGGATGTGACCGGCGGTGGGGTTCAAGATCCCGATCTCAACGATCTGGACGATAAAAACATTACCACGATCGCGCTTGAAGTACCCAATGCATGCCTCACCGGCAGTGGCAATGGCGTGATTGGTGCGTGGATGACGGCGAGCGTGCCGCAAGCCAAGCTCACCAACCCGCGCTCGACCTTCGCCCGTCCGGAAGTCACCGGCGGGGCATTCACCCAAGTCTCGCGCCTGGGCATGCCACTGGTCAACGAGCTGGTGATCGGTCTCAAGGACAAAGACCTCTTCAGCGGTTCGCAACCACGTAACGATACCCAGTTTGCGACCTACGTCACCAACCCTACCCTACCGGCGTTGATTGAACTCTTGTTCCCGGCGGCACCGGCACCGACCAACTTCCCACGTCAGGATCTTGTAACCACCTTCCTCACCGGCTTTCCCGGCGTGAACCAGTTGGCCACCGTCACCCCGTCGGATATGCTACGCCTGAATACCGGCGTTGCCCCAACGGCCGCAGGTTCGCAGTCAAACTTCGGCTTTGTCGGTAACGATGCGGCGGGCTTCCCGAACGGTCGCCGTCCGGGTGATGACATTGTCGATCTATCGCTGCGCGTGGCCATGGGTCGCCTCTGTCACCCGGTAACCAACGCGGCGGTTGGGCTCAACAATGCCAATCTTGGCTTGTGCTCACCCGGTCAGGCTGCGGCAGGGCTGGTTGCCTTCACCGACAACGTCCCCACCTCGGCGGCGGACTTTGATACCTCGTTTCCTTACCTGAAAACCCCGCTGCCTGGTGCGATTTAAGCGCGGCCACGTCAACGGATTTTGAAAGGATCATTTATGAAACGTCGTTATGTGATTACTGCCTCGGCGCTGGCACTGTTTGCCCTCACCGCCTGCCCAGCTGACAGTGACAGCCCGCTATCGGTTCAGCAGCGGGCAGTCAATGCGCAAGGGGTAACCTTTGCCTCGATCTTTGGCAGCCCAGAAACCGGCGAGCCGGTCGATGTATTCGATGGCAGTGCGGGCGCGAGCAGCTTCACCAGCGAGCCAAACCTGGTGCTGTAGCCCGAACATACTCTCACAATTACGGGGCGGATTCGCAAGAATCCGCCCTTTTTTATGCGAAATCGCTGATTCAGCCGCCACTGAGAGTCGTTTGATATAACTCAACTCTTCATCGAACTGTCACACTCCGACCCCCTCGAATGCGCTATAGTGAATCTATCATTCAGTCATACGCACGGAGCATCTATGCAGGTCGAACGCAGCAAACTCGAAGACATCATGATGGCGATGGTCGGCATTGAAACCATGGCTTACATCAAGCCCGTACGCGATGGGCTGGTGCTGAGCTACGCCGTATTCGCCGCCGACGGCACTAAGCTCGCTATGTTCGATTCCGCCGAAATCGCGTTTGAAACCGCGGTCAAGCATAACCTCGCCCCGGTCAGCATTCACTAGGCCCGCGCAATAAACCGCTTCACGCCAACTCACCCAACGCAAAGGCCACCCATGCTAACCACCTTCAGTGCACTGATCAGCATCGTATGGGTGGTGATCCTTGCCGTGAAACTCATCCCCGCGCACGAGAAAATCCGCGCCCGCGAGGGGAAGTAGCTTTTAG